>JAZDEN010000001.1:0-3186 GCA_043808805.1 archaeon
GGCTCACGATAAACATCAACCTTAAAACCCTCCTTCTTAAGATAATCAGACAGAAGTTTAATCTGAGTGGTCTTACCAGACCCCTCCCCACCCTCAAAAGTAATAAATTTTCCCCTCATTTTGCGAGTTATATTCTCAAAAATATAAATATATATAAATTATGCAAGTGGAAAATAGAAATCATGAACATAAAAGTCATCACAGGAAGGGACATACCTGACGCGTGGTTCCAATGCCTGGGACCAGTGCTGGATGAAGGTTATGAATACACAATAGACAGGGGAAGCTACAAGGGACAAAAGAGAAAGGAACTTGATTACGTCGTAATGAACATACTATACCCAAACACAAGACCATTAGTACCTGACATGGGACAGACAGGAGCTCCACCACCAACATCAATGGATTACGTCGAACAGTACATAGAAAAGCTGATAACATCAAGAAAAGATGTAAACGAGCAGTACACCTACGGAGAAGACCTCGAAAGACAGATAGATGAGGTGATAAGGATGTACAAGGAAGAAGGGCCCAACACAAACCAGGCATACATGGCAGTAGGCAACGCACAATCAATACTGCTGAATGACCCGCAATGCCTAAGGGGAGTGGACACAAGAATAAGATATGGGAAGCTGCACTTCATGCTATACTTCAGATCATGGGACCTCTGGGGAGGAACGCCATCAAACCTAGCAGGACTACAACTGCTGAAAGAATACATGGCAAAAGAGATAGGGGTTGAGGACGGAGAGATAATAGCAGCAAGCAAAGGATTACATCTCTATGACTATTCCTGGCCCATAGCAGCACAAAGGCTGGGAAAAACACCAAAGGAATGCAAAACATAAAAATAAGAACAACAAAAAGAGAAGAACTAATTGACATAACAAAAGAAGTGGAAAAAATCGTCAAAGACATAAAAGAAGGAATAGTTTTTCTTTACGTGCCACACGCAACAGCAGGCATAACAATAAACGAGAACGACGACCCAAACGTCAACGAGGACATACTAGAATTCTTAAGGAAACAGGTACCAAAAGGAAAATGGAAACACGACCAGATAGATGGGAATGGGGATGCACACATAAAATCAAGCATAATGGGCGTGGATTTAACAATACCAATAAAAGACGGTAAATTACAGCTGGGAAGATGGCAGGCAATCTCACTATGCGAGTTTGACGGACCTAGGGAACGAACAATAATAATCAAAACACTGCAATAAAACATAAAAAACCTTATAAAACAAGATTAACTCTAACAAACAAAATGGGGGATGAGGGATTAAAATATGAGGTGAAGAAGATACCTATTTCTTATTTCAAACCTGACCTACTACAGCCAAGAAAAAGATTCGACCCAGAAAAGCTGGAAGAGCTGAAGAAATCCCTCAGAGAAGAAGGCATGATAAACATGCCGATAGCAGAAAGGATGACCTCAAAACAATACAGGGAATACGTAACACAATACCCAGAATCAAACCTGAAGAACAAACTGCTAAATGAAATAGAAGAGGGAAAAACATACTACCTCGATGTCGTAGGCCACAGGAGATACATAAGCGCACTAAAAGCAGGATACAACAACATAACAGCAAAAGTAGTACAGAATCTATCACTGCTGAAAAGAAGGATGATACAAACCCATGAGGGATCACAACTATCATTCACGCCATGGGCAAGGGCAAAATCAACATACGACCTGTACAACGAGCTGAAAGAGCTGCACAAGAAAAACGGCAACGGCTACTCAATGGATGATTTCTCAAGATACACGGGAATAGGAAAAGACACCATAAGAATGAGATTCAAGTATGTCGAAGACGTAAGCCCGGAAATAAAGAAATTAGTTGAAAAGGAAAAGACAGTGAGATTCGGCAACGCAGTGATAATAGCCATAAACGTAAAAGACAAGAAAAAACAACTCAGAATGGCAGTAAACCACGGAGACGCACCTGAAAAAAGACTGAGAGACATCCTAAAAAAACCAGAAGCAAAACTAGAACTGAAAGTAGAAACACCAGTAGCAACAGACGGAAAAAGACAGGAACTCACAACAATAAAAGACGGACTCTACAAGATAGTAAAGTTAAGAGAAATAATACAGCCACTGACAAAAGCGCTAAGAACAGGAGACATCAAAGACGAACTAAAAAAACTCAAAGGAAACCTGGAAACATTCGAAGGCAGGCTGGGGGAAAAAGAGAGGACAATACTACAATACCTAAGGAAGCCCAGCAGAATATGCAACGACACCAAACACTACGAAAGACTGGAAAAAATACTATCAAAAGCATACCTGGAAAATCAAAGAAACAGGCTGGATAAAGACCCTGAAGTAGGAAAAAGACTAATCCACAGCATACCACTAGAAATGATAGACCCAGACCCAGAAAACCCAAGAGGGGAATACGAAGAAACAGAGATGGAAAACCTCACAGACTCGGTAAGGGAGGTCGGACTGCTAAACCCAATACTAGTCGAGAAAACAAACGGAAGATACAAGATAGTAGTAGGTCACAGAAGAATAGAAGCAGTCAAAAGAGCAGGACACAAAGAGATAGACTCATTCATAGTAGAAGAACTGCCAAAACACCTGAGATTATATCTACAAGTAGTAGAAGACACCCAAGAAGCATTCACAGCAGACGAAAGAGCAAACTCATGGAACCAACTCTACGACCTCATGGGCAAAGAACTGAAGAAAGCCACAGTACTAACCATACTGGAATTCAGCAGAAGAATAGGGAAGAACGCAAAATCAGTAGGTACAGCGATAAGATACGAGAAGATGCTCTCAGAAGACGTCAAAAGAATGGTCGAAGAAGGACTGCTATCATATTCAGCAGCAATACCACTAACAACGATGGTAAACCTAAACAAAGACGACAAGGAGGAAATCGAAAGAATGAAAAAACTACAATACGAACTCGCAATCAACGCAATACTGGGAAACTACACAAAAGAAAAAATGGCAGAGGCAGTAAAAAAAGAGATGTCATTCAAAAACCAACTAGACCTATTCCCAAAACAGAAAAACGGACTAGAGGGGATAGTAGGGAGCCTGAAAGAAAAGGCATACTGGCACATCAAATCACTAAACCTTTTACTACCCCATCTTCAAACTGACGAGGGAACACTCAAAAGAATATGCTCACTCGAGAGAACGCTGAAGATTATTTAA
>JAZDEN010000002.1:0-7913 GCA_043808805.1 archaeon
TGATATGTTGAGAACCGTGTTGCCCCTTTGACCAATTCATACACAACCTCTTACCTTGGATAAGTTATACCCCCCAACAATTCTAAAGTGATAACATTCTCATAACTGAGATTTTATATAAACATTTTTAACGACGATAATGCATATTGCAGAACAGAAAAAGCATGATTTTTTTATTACCTACGATTAGTGGGAAAAAGTCTTTAAAGTGTCATATTTTGGCAGTAACATGGTGTTATGTGCTGTTTTAAGAAATTACGTATAAATAAGCAAGATATATAAACAAGGGTGACACCACTGATTAGTTCGCATGAAAATCCTGGTTCTTGTAAAACTACTATGCTCAGATGAAAAAATATCCAGAAGAATAGTAGTAAAAAAATCTAAAAAAAAGAAAAAAAGGGGAAGGAGGTTAGGTGAATTTATATTGCCTCTCCCCAAAAGAATATCTGACCTGAGTCAAAGTCGCCGTTACATGGTTCTGGCACTGACAGCCTGAATGTCATGGCAATTTCAGCTCCCGGAGTCAACACGTTACCAGCGTAGTAACCTTCTGCGTTAACCACACCCTGCATTATCTCACAGTTCTCGTAGAATCCATCGTTACCGTTACCGCTATTGCTACCAACACCTGTAGTGAACTTGTCACCGTAGCAGATTGGCACATAGCCCTCAGCGTCATCCCTTCCGTCATTTTGAGTGGTGTAAGCACCGTTCGTTGCGTAGTAATCGAAGTTTGTCAAAGCCAGTTGGTTTGTAATCGGGCACAAGGCACCTGAGCTGCTAGAGTCATAGAAGTCTGTTCCTGTTACAAACATGTCCAAAAGGACACCAGAATCAGGGTCTGCACCGTTACCAACAGCCAGGGTATTCGAGTAGGCTTGCGAACCGGGCAGAACATTACTGAACGATAGTGGACCATCTTCAATAGTCAACGCGATAACAGGGTTGAAGAACCAGAACTCGTTCTCAGCCATAATACTGCTTAAACCATCAAGGTCTTCTGCTTCTACTGTCACCCAATACTCACCATCCATACTTTCAGGCGTTTCAACGGTGAACAAACAGTCATAGAACCCCATGCTGCCATTATTGAACTCAGTAATCTCCTCTTCTCCAATCCTAGCGTTACAGCTCTCTGGAATTCCTTCTTGAAGATCATCCGGCACCAACCTGCAATTAGCCTCTATCGGGTTATGAGGGCCCTGCACAGTGTCTACTGTTATGAAAACATCCTTAACCTTATCTATACCGTTCTTATCTATGACCAAGACTGTCCAGTGGATCTTCTCACCCTCAAAGGCATAGTTTTCCAGCCTTTCTACAAGCTCTTCTCCACTATCACTTATCCTTCCAGGCTGGATGTTATCATCGTACATTATCCTTGAGTCACACAGCCAAACCATCGGCTCGAACCTCTCTGTCGTAATGTCAATATCAACAGCACCACCTGTATTCGGGTCTGTTACGTTGGCTGTTACTGGCAACAAAGAAAAAACCAAAACCAATACTGCTAATGCTACTAAACTCTTTTTCATATTCTCTTGACCTCCATCTGTTTCTTTTTGAAAATCAAGAGGGTAACTAAGACTGCATGGCTGTTATATTCGAAAGTCGCTTCGCTAAGAAATCACTCACCCCTTCACACCTCTGTTTGCTTAAAATCACCCCCTAATTTTACCTTAGGAAGAAAAACAAAACTAGATATAAACATTTTTAACGACGATAATGCATATTGCAGGACAGAAAAAGCATGATTTTTCTATCATCTCAAAGCAGTGGGAAAAAAGCCTGGAAAAAAATAAATTACGACGGTGATCCTGGAATGCTACAAGAATTTATGATATGAGAAGTTATATAAAAGAAAGTGAAACCACCAAGTAGTTTTAATTAAAAATAAAAAAAGAAAAAATCAAGGCTGCTCGAGCCAGATGTAGTCTATTGCAACCTGACCATAAGTGGACCTCGAATCCCAACCATTGCCTGTTGCAACAATCTTAAAGGTAAGCTGCTTGCCTCCACCCGAACGGTATTGGACAGGAATCTTTCCAACAAGGTGTACATTCCTAACCTTCCATGCCTCATTTTGGTTTTGATGGTCTGTAACAACAACATCGAGAACTTCCCAGCTTTTAGTACCAGGATTCTTCCACAGAACGATGAAGTCATCATTCGCCTGACCGTCCAAATACCTTATGTTCAACCAGTCAGCCCTCAACCACTGCCTGTTGCAAACAGAAGGGTTACACTTCTTTGTAACAGTCATTGTAAACTCTGCACCACGGTCCTCAAATAAATCATCCTCTGTGTTGTTCCAAACAACCCTTGCCTTACGGTCCGTGAACGGATCAACATCAGTCGAAATGCTCCCCCAGCCGCCTCCGTGTGTGTCAGGTTCGATGGGACCCCAACCAGCAATGCTATGATTACCTTCACTTGTCGAATCGCCATCCGGATAACCAATCTGCAAGAAATCAACTGTCCTGTACGGCGGATTTGCCGGCCAAGGCCAGGCAACAACCATTGCGGCCAATATTAGCAATGGTACAACTAACCAAACTTTTCTCATCAATACACCCCCTTTCTTCTTTTTTTAGAAACAAAACAAAGTTATCGCTTAAAGTCAAGTATATGTCAGAAGATATTAATAAAAGTTTAGTTGTTACCACCAATATAATATGAAAACTATTTTTTTAACCTAAGAACTATATGGTCCTTATCAGGAACAAAAACATAAACCTCTTTACCTGCCTTCAGGTCAAGGCTCTCAACAACATTCTTGTTGAAATACATACCCAACCTGTCTTTAGATAACTTGATTATCCTCTGGCTGATCCTCAATGCCGATTCTTTTGCCCTTATCTCCTCAACAACTTTCCTTGCAGACTTCTTGTCAAACGAGAAATAATCACATTTATGGCACTGATAACTCAGGACCTTGCTTTCAGCATCCTCTACCTCAACATTAACCTTCTCCAATTCCGAACCACATTTTGGGCATTTCATCTTCTTTTCGACTGATTATACTTTGTAGTCAATTAGACTATATAAAATTTTCCTTTACTGAAAAAAGAAATAGGATTAATAAGAATTAGGAAGAAAAAAGCGAAAAAAATACGAAAAATTAGAGCCAAGGCTTAAATTAAGAGTCCTATTAAAAACAAGATGGAAAGATTTTACGTTGACACATCAATATGGAGGGACTACTATGAGGACAGGAGAGATGGAATAAGGCCTTTAGGGGAGTTTGCATTCAGATTCTTATTAACCTGCAAAGCCAAGAGGTATAAAGTACTCTACTCAAAATGGGTTGTTAATGAACTAAAAAATAGGTATGATAAAAACAAAATAAAAGAAATATTCAGCATACTAAGCGGACTGCTTGAAGAGGTAAACCTTAATAATGAACAAGCAAAAGAAACTAAGAGACTTAAAAATCAGCTGAAAAGCATACCAATAGCAGACATAATACATGCCATACTAGCAAGAGACAATAATGCTATTGTAATAAGCAGGGATAAGCATTTTCAAGAACTTGATTTCATAGCTGAAACAAGAAAGCCAGAAGATATCATTTAAGATTAAACTCCTTGTCCAGTTCCTTCTCTATAACCTTAGAGTACTTCTTCCTCCACCCATACCACTCCTTGTCTGTAGTCTTTTTCTTAGCAAAACCCTTATATTTTAAAAGCTCCCTTGCAAAAGCCTCAACCTCAAGCTTGTGGATCTTCTCCCTTATGGCCTCCCTAAAGAAGTCAGTCTTAGTAGAGTAATGAAACCTCTTTAACAACAACTCAATCTCGTCAGAAGTTTCTTTAGAAAGCTTTACGGTCACAGTTCTCATGGTGTTACTATGGAATACCATGTAATATTTAAAGATTTCCTTTAGTGGAACAGAAAGATTACGGGAAACAACCAGCAAAACTTAAATTATCATTAGCTTAACAAACCAGTTGCTTTGCATAAAAGGGAAAGGCTTAAATAATGAAACATTATAAAACATTATAAAAGCTAATAAAATGGTGCAGAGCATAATAGACCTGGATGAAAGAGAAGATAGGGTATTAAACATAGTAAAGGCCAAGTTCGGGCTGAAGAACAAGAGCGAGGCTGTTAAGATGATAACAAGGGCATATGAAGAAAGTTTCCTAGAACCTGAGCTGAGGCCAGAGTACATAAAAAGACTGGACAGGATAAACAAGGGAAAATTTATCAAGTTTGGTTCCGTTCAAGAGCTAAGGAAAGCAATTTCTAAGGGGTAAGATGTACAACTTCAGCTTAAGCGAAGACCTGAAAGCAATACTGGAAAGGCTGTCAAAAAAAGACAAGAAACTGAATGAACAAGTCATGAAAAAGATTGAAGAGATAGTTAATTGTTATGATGTGGAACATTACAAGAACCTGAAATATGAAATGAAAGAACAGAAAAGAGTACACATTGGGCATTTTGTCTTGATATTCAGACTTGAAAATGAGGAGAATGAGATCAAGTTCATTGACTTTCAGCACCATGATAAGGTTTACAAGAGATAGTAAAATCCCAGATGAAAAGGAAGAAAAGACTTGAGAAAGGGATAGGAAGCATAGAGGATCAGATAGAGAGACACAAGAAAAAATTAGAACAGGCCGACAACAACCCCTTATTTTTTATATTTTATTTCTGTTAGAAAACCTACGGTTAAACAAGCGAAAAGGTTAAATAGTATATTTACATAATAACAGTTGTATCCGAGCTGGGGAGTTCGCCGGTGAAAGTCCGTGGGGGCAAACCAGGATTCTGGTCCTGACTAGGGCCCAAGGATACAATTTTATTTTCTTATCAAATATTTTTCAATTTCTTCTAAAGAAATCTTAACATAACCTTTCATCCTATTTTTTGTGTCTTTTCTCATCAAATAAGCATGTCTGTGTGCATTTGAATCTCGAAGAGTAACATATCTTATGGATAAATGTAAATCCAAAATGTTTTCTAAAAAAAATCTTAGATTAGAAGTAATATCTTTCTCATGACCCTGAAAATCCTTACAGATGTTCAATATCAATTCTGTATTCTTAAAATTCATGCTTTTGAACAGGTAATAGATCACTATGCAATAAACCCTAACCCTGAACAATGACTTGCCCTTCTTAGAATTTGGGTACCGATAAAAACCCCTAGCCTGCTTTGCCCTCAAAACTCCAATTAGTTTATTGCTCAACTTGAAACCCTTTATACCACTTTTCCCTGCTATAACTATTGTGTAATCCCTGCTGAAAATGTCCTCACCACAAACATCAATATCAAATTCCATACGCCCACTTTTGAATCCTGAAATTGAACCAGGCAGGTTATAAATTATTAGTGGGAAAATTAGTAGAAATACCACGGATTTTTCGGATATCATTTAGGGAAAAAGCCAAGAGAAACCTTTATAAATAGTCACCACTCGGGTATAGTAAAGATTTTAGGGGGTTTTATGATGAGGATAGCTGTACTTATACCTGCTTACAATGAGGAAAAAACCATAGCAAAAGTGGTAAAAGACTTCAGAAGGGAACTGCCAAGGGCTGACATTCTAGTGTTTGACAACAACTCCAAGGACAAGACTGCCAAGCTGGCTAAGAAGGCTGGGGCAAGGGTTGTAAGGGCAGAGAAGCAGGGCAAAGGGCATGTAGTACAGAAGATGTTCAACGAGGTAGAGGCAGATGTTTACGTTATGGTAGATGGGGATGACACCTATCCAGCAGAGTACGTCCATGAGATCATTAAACCTATTGTTGGGAATGAGGCTGATATGACTGTTGGGGAGAGGATGAACGGATTCGTGAAAGAGGAGAAGGCGTTTTTACACAAACTAGGCAACAAGATGATACTATGGTCACTCAATGCATGCTTTCCTACCAAGATTAAAGACATGCTATCTGGCTATAGAGCTTTTAACAAAGATATTGTCAAAAACCTGAATCTACTGAGTTCAGGGTTCACCATTGAAACGGAGATGACAATAAAGGCACTGGAAAACGGGTATAGAATAAAAGAGATTCCAATTAAGTATCGTGAGAGGCCTAAAGGTTCAGTGTCTAAACTGAAAAGCTGGGAAGACGGGACATTCATAATGCAGACTATCTTACAGTTGTTCAGGGATCACAGGCCGATGCAGTTCTTCCTGGCAGGGGCTGGAGTTATGTGGGCGGTTGCAATCGGGTTCTTGTTACCAATATTCACTGAGCTTATGACTGGAGAGGTTAGCAACATAACTAATTTGGTTATGATGACTTTCTTCATCATACTGGGACTGCAGATGTTCATGGCAGGATTCCTTGCTAGCTCCACTAAAAGACATACTGAAGAATTAATGCATTTGGTTAGGAGGACAAGATGAGCGAAGAAGTAATTAAAATCAAGATGATTGATGATATCCCTGTAGGGCCGGATTATAAGAAAGAGAAGAGAGGGCACTTATGGGACTATGTGTTTGCTTTCATAATCATAGCACTACTGGTTACACTTGTAGTTGCTGTTAAAAATAAACCAACTGAAGGATTTACAGAACTTTACTTTGAGGATCATACTAACCTGCCTAAGTATTCTGATGGCAATTTGGAGTTTAGTTATTCTATTCATAACTTGGAGAACAAGGATTATACTTACTATGTTGAGATAGCTGTAGAAAGGGATAACGGAACGAAGGAAGTTCTTAACACTGAGAAATATGAAGTGAAACATAACGAGACGAAGACTGTTGAAGAAAAAATCAATGTACAAGACTTCAAAAAGGCAAAGGTAATTGTTTCCCTTAAAGATAAGGAGCAGTCAATACACTTCTGGACAGCTTATGCCAAAGAGATTCTAAAGTATGAGGGGCTTGGAACGGGGATACTTGATTGCCTGGACAAGACAATAAAGATACAGCCCACCAACAAGTTTGTGATAAGCGCAAAGGGAGAATACATAGGCGGATGGCCAGAAATGGTTGTATATGTTGACGGAAAGAAAGTGCTGACAGAAACCGTGGCAAATGACCAATATGTAGCAATACCTGTAAGCTATGAATTCAGCAAAGGGGTACACTACATAGACATAATGTTTACGAATGATTTGTACAATTCAAAAACAAAGGCAGATAGGAACCTATACATTGAAAACATATGGATAAGCAACAAGTACATATCCCCAAAGAATGGAGTATTAGAGAAAGGAACAGGAGTGAAGGCATTAGATTGTGAAGAATCACTTCCAGGAGATCATTTATACTCTGGAGGGACCTTAAGATTCAAAGTGGAGGCAATATGAGAATAGCATTTCTCGCTCCTGAATTTGTACCTACTTGGGGTGGGGTAGGGATATATTCTGTAAACCTTGTTAAAGAGCTTTCTAAGGACAACGGTCTGGAGATACATGTTATTACCCCAAAAAGAGGAAAAGAATACGATGAGAAGAAAATAGAAGAGATGTTTGACAATAGGATAAAAGTGCACCAGATTTCAACTGATAATGACACTTTCTTTTACAATTTCAAATTTCAGCTTGCTGTTTTTAGAAAATTTAAAAAATTACACAAACAATACAATTTTGACTTGGTACATTCTGCTAATTTAGTCCACATGCCTGATATATGGCTGAAGTTTGGAAAACAGAACGTTCCTACACTTGTTACTGCACACACAACAATAAAGGGGCAGGTTAATGGATTCCTGCAAGGGAACAAAAACTTCTTCAAAATGGCACCTTCAGAAAAGGGAAGTGTACTTGCTTACCCTATTATTTCAACTTTAGAGAAGATTTACTTAAAAAGAACAAAGAATCTGATAACCGTTTCTAATAAGTTTGCTAAAGAATTTGAAAATAATGGATATGAAGGAAAGGTTGATGTTACTCACAATGGGATCGTAATGGACTTATTTGATTATGATAAGGTTGATGACCCTTACAA
>JAZDEN010000003.1:0-10443 GCA_043808805.1 archaeon
GTCCCCTTTTTTTTATCATCATCCATGCTAAAAAATACTTCTGACCAGCATTAATATAGTTTTGTTGCCTTCAAAATATAGATTAGAGAATTACCTCCTATCAAGCATACTTTTCATAGGCTTCCAATAAAACTCCTTCCAGCCCTTGCTGATATCCTTATATTCACTCTCAGGAACACCAACCTGCGTGAAAGTAAGCCTTGTAAGAGCATTCTTCATACGCCTAAAAGAGAAAGTTACCTTAGAATAATGGCCCTTAGGCCAGTCGCTGCCACGCCAATATTGAACAATACGCTTATCAGGAACAACCTCGATGTTCTTTCCCTCAACCCAACCATCAAAGACAGAAAACTTACCACCCTTACGCCTACTAATCTTAGCCTTACCACTTGTAAAACTAGAATGCTTCCTAGAGTCCATAAGTGCCTCAAAAACCTCGTGAGGACTAGCACGTATACTCACAACCTGCTGAATGTTTTTCGTCTTCATAAAACAAAATATGGGACCTAAAATTATAAATATGTTGCCTTTAAGACAAAAAATCTAGGGATTACAAGGGTATTTCATAGTTTTTTCACCGAAGCAAAAACCTTCCGAGAACACAAACTATCAGTTTTTCTTACAAGTTTTAAGCACAATCCCGAGGACAAGAGCCGTCCTTCTCATCACCCTCACAAACACCGTTGCCGCAAACAGGATTCCTAAGATCAATGCAACGAGTGACCTCACCTTTCAAGTCAACAGGCTTGCAAAAACCACCAATACAAGCGGCTTTAACACCAGGACAGCGATAGGCTGGACAGTCAGAATCAGCAACACACTCACTACCAACCCCAGGGCCTGGAGGAATCTCATTTCTCGTCGTCAGAGGAATAATCAAAATAACAACCAAAACAACAATCAGACCTATTATAACCCAGGAAATAGGCCTCCTAAGATGATGTTTCATGACAATAACAAGCAGTTGAAATTTAATAAAACTTATGATTCAGCATAATCAAGCTTAACAGACCTAACCATCTTAATGACATACTCCAAATGGTCAGTATCCTTCGAAAAAGCAAGAAAGATATCATCGGCAAAAGCAGGATTAATACCAAAAACATCATCACCAGACCTTGAATAAGGCTGGTAAACCATCAAAACAGGATAAGAGATGTCCTTGGGAATCTCAGCATGCCTATCAAAAACATCAGAATCAACCTTAGCCACCAAATCCTCATTCTTAGCGTCCTTTTTCAACAGAAACTCAAGAGGAGGCTCTTCACTTTCCTTAGAATCAACAAACAAAAAAACCATAGTTCACACAAGAGAGCAAAACAATGAAGTCATTTCCGTGTTCAAATCACCCCTATACAACCTAGTAAAATAAAGTTATATATAAATTTTTTGCAACTAACTTGAAAGTATCTCACCCTTATCGTAAATGACCTTGTGGCCGGAGTCCTGGCCCAGCTCTTTTTTCTCGCTGGAGAACTTCCTGTTTTCCAACTTACTCTCCTCAGCAATCATCTTCTGAGCAACTTCCTTGCCAAACTTGCTCTCATAATAGGC
This sequence comes from archaeon, assembly GCA_043808805.1. GTDB lineage: Archaea > Nanobdellota > Nanobdellia > SCGC-AAA011-G17 > VGLX01 > JAWABC01. The sequence goes on from JAZDEN010000003.1 coordinate 1,555, forward strand.
AACCTCACGCTTCTGAGCCTCCTCATAAGCCTGATTATAACTGAAACCCTTCTTAACAAGCTTACGAGTCTCAATCTCAAATATAGCAAGACCCTCAAAAAACCGCTCAGGAACGTCTGAATCGATGTAAAGCACACCTTTCTTCTCATAAAAATCGACAATGGCACCAACAAGCTTGTTGGAATTGTCAATAAGGTACTTCTTGCCATCATAAACCACCTGCCTAATCCATGTAGACTCGATAATTGGCGTGGGAATCGAGAGATCCTTAGGCTTTTTTGTACGCGTAACAGTCCTGCCAGGAGCAAGAGTGAGGATTATACGCTCCTCTTCCTCAAGCATCTTCATAGAATTCTCCTTACCAAACTTCTTTTCATAGAAAGCAAGCTCCTTTTTCTGAGCTTCGTTATGGGAAAAAACATAACTATGACCCTTTTTTATCAGCTTCCTCTCTTCAATCTCCTGAACTGCTATACCCTCATGAAACTTCTCAGGAAGATCCTTGTCAACGTAAATCACGAGGCTGTTCTCATCAAAATCACCCATGCCACTGATCTTTCTAGAATCATCAATCGTACACTTAATCCCATCGTAAGTAAACTGCTTCATTTTGGTTAGACTTCAATAAAAAACTGAATAGAAGGTATATAAATTTTGTTATTAAAAGTTTTGGCTAATGATGAAAAGTTATTAGCAAAACAAAAAGAAAGATTTATTAAACAGTTCAACTAGAAAGGTAGTATGGTGTTTGGATTTTTTAAAAAGAGGGATGATACAGTCCATAAAAAAATAGACGATTTACACAACAGCGTGAGTTTTTCTTTCTCAAATATCAAGAGGGATATGGACTATGTAGGCAACTGGATAACCCACTTCAAGGAAAAACATGACAAACATGACAACAACTTTGAAAAGGTACACAACAGGCTTGAACGCATTGAAAGAGAACTTGAAGAAATGAGGGAATTATGGACACGCGTCCAAACGGGTGTCCAAACACGTGTCCAAACAGCCGTCCAAACAGGGCAAACACGTGTCCAAACACGTGTTGGGCAAACAGATGTCCGTTTAAAACAGATGTCCGTCCAAGCAAACACGCTAGAAAAACTGAAAAATTTATCAGGAATGGAAAGGGGATTGGTGTGGGTGCTGCTAAATACTGACAAAAAAATGAGTTATGGTGAGCTTTATGTTGTTCTGGGAAAGAATAAATCAACACTTAGGGGGCAGATAAACAACATAAAACTGAAGAGCCCTGAACTAATAAAAGAGGTAGTGGAAAACGATGGAACAAAAAGGTTTTATGTTGACGAAAAAGTGAAAGAAGAGATCCTAGGAAAAGGGCAGAAAATAGAAGTACAGGCAAAGAAAAAGGGTAAAAAAAGGAGGTAATTAGGTGTATAGAGCCTATAAAGGCTGTTTGTATAAATTCTATAATATGTATCATAAAAATGGCCAGTTTAGCCAGGTAATTGAGTGCAAAAGGGGTACTAGAATAGGTAATACCAAGAGGTGCATATAAACCTCTAAAAGTGAGGGTAAAAAATGCCTTAGAGGTATAACCCAACGATAAAAGATAAGATGAAAGTAAGTATAGGAGGGTTAAAGTTCGTATAAATTCTTAAAAGTGAGAATAAAATAAGCCAGTTGATAGGGAGATCTGGTAAAGAATAAAGTAAAAAAATGAGAGGAATGACAAAAAACAGAGATTTTATGAAAAAATGTAAAGAAAAAGGGGGATAGTGCGTGTAAAAATAAAAAAGTGAGGGTAATCAGTACTCATCCATAAGGGTTTTCTGCTTAGAATCAAGGTGAAGATAGAGGTCTACAAGGTCCTTTTTGAGGTTGTATTCCTTGAATTCGGGGGAAACTGATAGTACAGTCGTTTTATTGTTGATTTTGCGCTTCTGGATGGGCACCCCCTTTTTGATAAGATTGAAGGTGTAATGCCTAACACCGCTTTCTGAGAGTTTCAGGTGGATAGCGACGTCTGAATAGGATACTGAGCCTTTGTCCTCCTCGAGCTGGTAGATAGTGAGAAATATGAGAAATTCCCTTTTTGGGAGAGATCCAAACTTGGCTAAGAGGTCTTTTTTGAGGGATGAGAAGGAGGGTGAGGAGGTTTTGGGGGATTCAAAGGGTTCGGAAGGTGGCATTTCGTGATTTTCTGTTATCGACGATAAAACGGGAAAAGATGTGTTTGTTTGTTTGGGATGTGTTTGTTTGTTTGTTTGATTGTTTGTTTGTTTGTTTGTTTGGACCCCTTCATTTCCACTGGAAGCCGTCCCTGGAAGACCCTGAAAAACCCCATAATCTGGGCTATTCTGCCTATTTTTGGCCATTTCTGACAAGAGAGATTCTAGAAGTTCCTGCTGACGCCCTATAACTTCTTTAAGGGTATCAAACTCAATTTTCAAATTATTTATATCTTCTTTTATTTTAGAGAAGGCTATTTTAAGCTTTTCTTCTTTATCGACGTCAAAATCAGCCATTTGGACCCCCTAAGCATGTTTGGTCGTGTGTTTGGGATGTGTTTGATTGTTTGGGATGTGTTTGGGATGTGTTTGATGTTTGTTTGAAACGGCGAAAAACCCTATTGTTTGTTTGAGAAAAAATTAACCAATATAGTCACTAGCCTTGGACTTAGGGCTTATCGTCGGTAAACGGAGATACGGGGGCAAACCCACATCCTGAACAAGGCCCAAAGCCTTTATGTTACACCTCAACAAGGCGTTGTTAAGAACATAAACCATGAACTGCTGGGGTATTTCCTTATTCTTCTTCCATGAATCAAGGATCTTCTTCATGTCTGAAGGATCCTCAAGAAGAAGCATGTGACCCTCAATAAGGATGTTACCTATGTCAGGATCATACCTGACAGAGAACTTGAAATCAAACTTCAAAAGCTCCTCTTTCTTCTTAGAACTCAAGGAGAGCTCCTGCTTCTTAAGGCCGACGATAGAAATGTCAGGCTTAACCTTAACCTGACCACCGACGGGATTCAAGCGCTCGATAAGTATTTTGTCAAAATTAAATCCAACCATTGACATAGTATCACCGAGAAAAGAAATCGTGTTTTATATTTAAAGATTATTGTTCTACATACTATCAGGAGCGTCTATACCGAGGAGGTCCAGGCCGTTGGAGATAACATGCTTCGTAGACAAAACCAAGGACAGACGGGCCTTTGAAAGATCCTTGTCCACTCCTATGCACTGGCAGTTGTGATAAAAGTCGGAGAAAGCCTTGGCAAGATTATACAAGTAATTAGCAACTATGTGCGGGTGCAATGTACTAGCAGACTCTGAAACCACGTCGGGAAACATGGAAATGTGCTTAACAAGATTGAGCTCCTGCTCCTTTGAAAGAAGGGAATAGTCCGGATTCACAGGCTTGATGCCCGCCTTCTTAAGAATAGAAGAGGCACGAGCATGAGCATACTGGATGTAAGGGCCTGTATCACCCTCAAATGAAAGGGCGTTAGACCAGTCAAAAAGCACGTTCTTGTCATTAGAGACGCGCAAAAAGGAATATTTCAGGGCACCAGCTCCAATAACCTTAGCCAATTTATGCGAACTTTTACCTGCCCTTTCCTTAATCTCCTTATCAGCCTTAGAAACAAGCTCCTTCATGAAATCCGTAAGCAAAACAATATTACCATCCCGGGTATGCATAGGACCGTCAGCAAGAAGAACAAACGAATAATGAATCACCCTCGGACAGGGCTGCTCCAACATCCTAAGGGCAGAACAAAGCTGCTTGAAGTAAAGCTTCTGATCCTCACCAAGAACAAGGATGTTACTCTTAGCACGCTTCATCTTCTCGACGGTGTAAGCAAGATCACGGAGAGCATAAAGAGACGTACCATCAGACCTAGTAAGGACCAGGTAAGGGGCCTTCATCTCATTCTTAAACTCCTCCTGATTCAAAACCTTACGACCATCAGCGTCGGTAAAACATTCAGGAAACCTCTCAAGCCTTGCCATGATGTCCTTAGTTGCCTTACTCCACAGGTAATCAGACTCATAGTCAAAAAAATCGTACTTAATGCCGAGTTCAGCAAGAATGGCACGCTGACCCTTTATGGAAATACTGACGATGTCCTTGAAGCGCTTCCTAACCTTCTTGTCACCGGTCTCAAGCTTATTGAGGAGATCAAAAACATCCTTCTCCAAATAAGGATTCTCCCTAACCTTCTTGTTGATATCAATGTAAAGATTAAGCAAACTTTCAAAGGTGGGCTTCTTACCCTTAGCAGCATAAACCAGCATGGCAATCTGCTTACCGACGTCGTTAACAAAATAATGAACCTCAACTTTATAACCCTGGAACCTGAACATGCGAACAAGAGAATCACCGATGATAGCGTTACGGGCACGACCCAGATGAGGAGAGGCATTAGGATTGATGCTCGTGTGCTCAATAAGAACCTTCTCACCCCTGCCAGGATTGGTAGAACCGTATTTGGCTTTCTCCTCCAGGACACGGGAAACAACAGCCTCTGAAAACCTGGACTTGTTAACAAAGAAGTTCACGTAAGGACCATTCGACCGAATCTCAGCAATAAACTGGGTGGGCTTAAGCTTAGAAGCCAGCTCAGAGGCAATCTCATTAGGGGACTTCTTCATGGCCTTAGCCAGAGAGAAGCAGGGAAAGGCAAAATCACCCAAAACAGGGTCAGGAGGCATCTCAAGCTTTATATCACTAACCTTAAGCTCCTTCTTAAGAAGATTCACTATGTATTCCTCAAACATATCCAATATAAAAAAGAAAATAATATTTAATAGTTGCGGAAAGAAAAGATTAAAAAGGACTAAAGAGAAACAAAATAAGGGATAAGTAACAAACTCGCTTAACCGAAAAATTTCCGGAAATGACACGACTATCCAAAAAGAGAGAGGAGAGAATAAAAGAGGAGATTCTCAGCGTCCTATACGAGAACATAACAGGACTATCCACATACAGGCTAGGAGAAGAAATACTAAGGGATGACGAGTTCACGCTAAGACTATTACAAGAGATGAAACAGAGAGGGCTCGTAAAGCAAGTGGTAAAATCCATCCACGGAAACGAATACAAAACAAAGAAGATGTGGGCCCTGACAAAAGAAGCATTCGAAGCATACAAAGGACTACTTTGAACGACCGATCTTTTCTAAGATAGACTCCTTACCCTTCCAATCCAAGGCAGTCTTCAAGACCTCCTTGATATCAGAAACAGGAACAATCCTAACCTTATCCTCAGACTCCTTTGAAAGAACAACATCCTTCATGTTAGCCTTCGGAATTATAACAGTGGAAATGCCTGCCTCAATAGCGGCCTCAATCTTAGAGGTAACACCCCCAACAGCAAGAACCTCACCCCTAACCGAAAGAGAACCGGTCATGGCAACATCCTGCTTAATAGGAACCCTCTTCAAGGCAGAGATTATAGCTGTAGCAACAGCAATGGAAGCAGAATCCCCCTCAACACCCTCCTGCGTCTGCAAGAACTGAACATAGATATCATACTTCTCCTTTATGTCCTCACCAAAATACTTCAGGATTATAGCAGTAACGTTCTTAACAGCCTCCTTAGCAATCTCACCAAGACGGCCTGTAGCAACAAACTCAGCCTTCTTACCACCAAGAGTGATCTCAGACTCAATAGGAAGGACTATACCTGAATAAGCAGAGCCAGAACCGATAACAGCCAGGCCATTAACACGACCGACACGAGTACCAGAGGTAACTATGACCTCATACTTCTTCTTGTTCTCAATGTACTTATCAGCAATCTGCTGCTCCAACGTACGAGCAAGACGCTTTGCTCCTATAACATGCTTCTTCTCAACAAGCTTATCACCACGCTCATGAGCGAGGTCACCGGCAGCACGAACCAGGCCACCAAGCTCCCTCAACCTCAAAGTCAGACTGTCAGAAGTACCTGCACGACGCCTGGCCTCATTGATTATCTCATCAACAGCAGACTTGGCAAAATGAGGAATCTTCTTATCCTTAACAACCTCCTGAGCAACAAAAACAGCAATCCTATCACGATTCTCAGGGGTATCAGGCATGTCATTATTCATGTAAACCTCATAGCCATAACCCCTAATCCTGGAACGCAAGGCAGGATGCATGTGCTGGACAGTCTCAACATTACCAGCAGCAACCAGGACAAAATCTGCAGGGACAGGCTCAGAACGAACCATTGAACCTGAAGACCTTTCAGACTGACCGGTAATGGGGTATTTCTTCTCCTGAATCACTGTCAATAACTCCTGCTGGGACTTCCTAGACAAGGTAGCAACCTCATCAATAAACAAAACACCACCATTAGAACGATGAATCATACCAGGGATCAACCTCTCATAAGCAGGGGTACCAAAACCACCGGACTGCAAGGGATCGTGCAAAACATCACCCAGAAGAGCACCGGCATGAGCACCAGTCGCGTCAACAAAAGGAACCTTATCCTTATCAGAGTTGTCAACCAGCAACCTTGGGACAGCAATAGAAGTGGAACGGGTACGCCTGTTAAGATTAAGGAAGATAATAAAACCAACAATGAAAATAATACCAGTAATCATGCTCGCAGCATAAATAACATCAGAAATCTGGCCCTTACGCCAGAAATAATAAGGAAGAAGCGAAATAACCAGGACCAAAAGAAACATGATAATACTCTGATTCTTAAAAGAAGACATGGACTGCAGCTTGGCACGATTAACCAAGGCCTTACCATCACCCCTAGGGACTGTCTGGATAACAGGAACGTTATCATCCATGGGATTGGGAAGGGAGAGAATATCCTTCAAACGCTCCTTAGGAAGGAGCTCAGCCACGGCCTGACCAATCATGGACTTACCAGTACCAGGATCACCTATGAGAAGAACGTGACGCTTCTGCCTGGCAGCCTTCTTAATAATATTAACAGCCTCGTCCTGACCGACTATCTGATCAGCTATAGACTGGGATACCTTGATGTCCTTTGTCGAACTATACTTCAGAACCATGCCTTAATATAGAAGAAAAAGATTTATAAAACTTCTTTTAAAGGATGTCCTCTTCAGCGACAACCACAAAATCACCAATTGCCATAACTGCTGAATAAGGAATAGTCATGTTACCACCCTTATCACGCTCAAGATCCAAACCCTGCGCATAACTAGTAGCATTCCTAAGAACGATGCTTATAAGCTCACCAGTCCTAGTCTCAAAAATTATGTTGCCCACCTCACCGAAACGCTTACCAGACTTAGTAACAACGGTCTTACCCATCAACTGCCTGGCATATCTCTTCTCTCTCTCTTCGTCAACCATCTTTAATCCTCCTTTTAATCGGATTTAACAATTATAGGCTTTCAAAAGCCCTAACTTATTTATAAACATTTCTAGTTTACAAAAAAACTATTCCTTCTTGAATGTAGAGTTAAATAATGACGAGCCAGCAGTAGTGCCCTCATTCCTGACCTCCTCAGTCCCAGAGGTGAAAACATCCGCAATGGCCGCACCGGTCTTAATAGCAGAGTTATCCTTGAAAGTGTCAGTCTTAATGAAAATAGCGCTGAATACAATAAAAAGCACCACCAAAATTATGATAATAAAAATAAACTTACCAGTCTTCCTAATAAGAAAATGCTTACCAACCTCAAGGAGTATAACCCCAACAATCATACCAATAATAAAAATAATCCAATCCATCCTCTTTTTCCCTCCTTACAGGATTAAAAGTAAAGTATATTAACTACTATATAAAATTAATTGTAAACATGGGATTCGGAGAGAAAAAAATAGAAAAACCAGAGTTCTACATAAAAAAAGCAATAAACAGGGCAAAGAAAGTAAGTGGGAAGGTAAAGATAAGAGACTGGGAAAGAAAAATCAGAATAAAGGCCCTGGAAGAGGTAAGGGCTGCAAAAGACAGCATGTATGAGGATATGGAAAGAATAGAGAAGAACTTCCCAAACATAAACGAGCTAGACGAATTCTACAGGGAACTAATCGAGATCAAAATAGGGATAAAAAAGCTGAAAGAACACATAGGAAGGATCAACTGGACAAAAAACAAGATAGTACAATTACACAAGGACTACAAAAACAGGATACTAAGAAGCAAAAACCAGGGTATGATAGAAAAAAACAAAAGACAGTTCTACGGAAGAATAGGCTCACTAATCAAAAAAATAGGCAAAGAGCTCAAATTCCTGGAAGACTCAAGAAGAAAGGTAAAAGAAATACCAACACTCAAAACCAAAATCAAGACAGCATGCATAACAGGCTTCCCAAACGTAGGAAAATCAACATTGTTAAAGAAACTAACAAAAGCAGACGTAGAGATAAAGCCATATGCTTTCACCACAAAGGACATAATGATGGGATACATCGGAAAGGAATTACAGGTTGTGGACACTCCGGGAACACTAAACAGATTCGACAAGATGAATGACATAGAAAAAATAGCATTCCTAGCAATGAAATGCATAAGCGGGATAATAATTTATGTGTTTGATTTGAGCGAAACATGCGGCTACACAATAAAACAACAAACAGAACTACTAGAAAAAATAGAAAAAGAACTCAAAAAAGAAATAGTAATTTACTTAAGCAAAAGTGACATGCTAAAACAAGAAAAAATACTCATGTTCAGGATCGCACATAACAAATACAAAGTGTTTGATGAAGCGGAAAAACTAAAGGAATATCTGCTAACCCCCTGACCTTCATTTCTAGTGGAAAATATTCTGAAAAATCTCCGAAAAAACCGAAACAAGCCCAAAACAGCCTTCTTCAAATCCTCAAAACTGATACAACAATAACATAGAGTTACAGTTAGTAATTATAAAATGACAAAAATAAGCTATTTTATTAATATAGACGATAAAAACAAAGAATTATTATATATTAT
>JAZDEN010000004.1:0-3522 GCA_043808805.1 archaeon
CCCAATAAACACAGAGTGGTCCTCATCTCTCCTCACTGTCATTTTACCTACCTCCTACTTCAGTAAAATTTGTTCACGCTTCTGTACCTTAACAAGCCTAGCGAGATAACCTGCTATCACATTCCTAAGCTTCTTTGAACGGATCTCTGCAACATCCCCAACAAGTTTCTTGTTCTCTTCATAGTCGTCCTTGAACCTATCAGGATACTTAGCCATCAAAGAGTTCACTGTACGCTTTATCAGCATTGTCTTTATACGCCCCATGGTAAGCATAGGGTTGGTAAAAGGTATATAAAGGTTACGTTTGGCCCCAGTTTAAGCCCTATTCCAGGACCCAGATCTCACGCTCAATCTTGCCGGTCATGTAAACAACAGGAACCTTAACCTCCCTGAACTGGGCAGGCCTGAAACCAGCCTCCTTAGCAATCCTCTCAAAAGGCATCGAGACGAGGTCATTCGCCTTTGTCCTGAACCTCGGAACGACTATGGCCACCCTACCCTTCACAACCTTCCTCAAATCAGAAAGAAACTCAGCATAAAGGGGCTCAAGCTCAGCCATAATCCCCAAAGCCTGATCCTTCGTAGGAATCCTCTTCAGGAAAGGGCCGAGATAAGGCTCAGTCGCAACAGAATCAACCTTCGTGATAATCCTGCTGACATCCCTGGCATCGTTGTTGAAAACACGCCACTTGCCAGGAAACTTGTAAGAATTCTGCAACCACAAAAGATTCTTCTTGCAAGCAGCAACCATCTTAGGGTCTGAATCAACACCGTAAACATCAAGACCCATCAGCAAACCCTCCTGCAATATCGTACCATCACCGCAGAAGGGGTCCAACAAAGTATTCTTGGGCTGGCTCAGGTTAATCAGAATCTTAGCAAGCCTTATGGAAATAACATTAAGATAATCAACATCAGGCCTCTTCAAATCCCTGGTCTCATGCTCGGAAGGGTCAAAAACAGCAATCGTCCGGGCAATGTTATGGCCAGAAACAAGAAACTCTATGCCACTGTCAATCAGGTCATGCTTAACAACCTCAGAGGGCATCAGATTATCACCCTTCTTGGGATGCTTGAGGAATGCCCTTACGTGCTGTTCCTTAAAACAAGTCTTAACCCTTGCCTTAACATCAGGCTTCGCCCGGCCATAAACGCTAATCCCATACTTAATCCTGTTCCTGTCAAAAAACAACTCATCAAAATTAATCATCAAACCAACCTTCACGAGACCGCCAAGCTCTGCAATCATCTTCTTGAAATCAAGCTCTGGAAGGGAGAAGACAACAACCTCACCATCATGCTCAACAAGGCTGTACTTAATATTCTTATTCTGGAAGTATGAGACAAGCTCTAAAAGAGACAATTCAGAATCCCTCCCAAGAATAAACATGTAATCCATAGGGAATGGGTAAAAAAATAAGTTTTTTAAACTATCGGAAATACTATGGAAAAGCAACAGAAGGAATAATAAAAGGAAAAAGGTGAGAAAAAGAGAATGAAAGTAAAAACGCTTCTGAAATTCGCACTGCTGGTGGGAGCGATAGGACTGACAATAATACTCTCACAATACCAGGAAGTCGAATACACAGGAAAGGCAGTGTACGAGAACGGAAGGATAGACGCATACTTCTGCCCGGAAGAGGACTGCATAGGCAAGATAGCAGGTGAGCTGAACAAGTCGGAAGAGTACATACACTGCGCGATATACAACCTAAACCACGACGCGATAAGAGATGTTTTAATGAAAAAAGAGGTCGACGTAAAACTGGTAACGGACAGGAGCAACATAAGAAGCCTGAACGGCGTAGAAACAGTGAGGAACTACGACACAAGCCAGCTGATGCACAACAAATTCTGCATAATAGACGGGAAAAAAGTCATAACAGGATCATTCAACCCAGCAATAAGCGAGATGAACCACACAAACAACATACTCATAATAAGCTCAAAATACATAGCAGAAAACTACGAGAAGGAATTCCAGGAACTGTTCTCAAAACAATTCGGAAAGGGAGCGCAAACAATCAACACGAAGATATACCTCAACAACAAGAGAGTCGAGAACTACTTCTGCCCAGAGGACGAATGCAGCCAGAAAGTCATAAGGGAAATACAAGGGGCCAACGAAAGCGTACAGTTCTACGCATTCAGCTTCACAGACAAAGACATAGCACAAGAACTTGTAAAGAAACAGAAAGAAGGGAAGATGGTCGAGGGTCTGATGGAAGAGACGCAGAGAAGCCAGTACGACCAATACGATGAGATGAAAGACGGGGGAATAAACGTGAAGTGGTACGAGAAGAAATACAAACTCCACGACAAGGTATTCATCATAGACAGAAAAATCGTAATAACAGGCTCATACAACCCAACGCAAAACGCGGACAAGAACAACGACGAGAACATCATGATAATAGAAGACGAGGCAATAGCAAAAGAATACGCCGAGAGGTTCAGGACCCTATCTTCTTGAAAGACAAGTAACCCTTTATGTTAGCCTCAAGATAAGAAGAGGCCTTCTTCGAGAGATCACCATTGCTCAGGAAAAGCACGGGAAGCTTCTTCAGCTGGCTCTGGCTGTAAGCCATCGAAAGCTCAGCATCATTAATGGCCTTCTTGTTCTTAGCGATGACAAAAAACCTCAGAGGGCCAACAGATGAAGGAATGGTAACAACAAAATTGAGCTCCGTGTTCCTCCTAACTATATTCTCCTCCAAAACCTTAATCCTGCTATCGGTGAAATAATTCCTGACAAGCTGATAAAAATCAATGCTGGACTTCTGCCTCTTGACTTTCTTGGACCTGTCAACAAATTTGGGTGTTTCCCTAGCATGCTCAACGACCTCCTCATCAACAGGATCAGGATCATCCTCCTCAACCTCTTCCTTAACCTCTTCTATGGGCTTGGCAACTTCCTTCACAGGCTCAGGAACAGGGTCTACCTTCTCCTCAACCTTCTCTTCCTTCTTCGGCTCAGGAGGCAGCACATCACCACGGATTATCTCAGCAATCAAACCCTTGGCCTCTTCATCAGAAGCGAGATACCACTTCCAAAAAATCTCCTCATTGCCAGAGTAATTTACACGGAGCATGACAGAAAAATCCTTTATCTCGCGGACAGCAACACGCTGCCACGGCTCCAAAACCTTATCACGAAGAACCTTGGAATCACGCAGCATGTCATAAATCTTCCTCGGCTTCTCACCAAGATACTTGTAAAGGCCCTGAAGCTTCGGCTCCTGGCCGGGAACGAAATAGACAGGGCTCCCACCAATCTTCGTATTGGACAACTTAACCAAGCCGTTTGAAACCAAATCAGAGAGGACAGCAGACGCGATTATGCTGTTGAAACCAAACCTCTCACCAACGTGAACAGGAAGAACAGGCCCCTTACTCCTAACAAAATTAAGAGCATCATCCCTCAATTTTAACGCATTTTCACCCATAAAAAAATTAGAAGTTTAGCAGTTTAAAAGTATTTATATTATTAAGTTAATAAGAAATTCAGGGCCTAACCCATTT
>JAZDEN010000005.1:0-19223 GCA_043808805.1 archaeon
TAGGAAAATATAACAGCAATGAAATCAAGAACAGGATTCCTGAAAGAGGTAAAAAACAGGGCAATAGACCTGTCAAAGAGCAGGCTAACAAAAAACAAAAGCAAGCCAAGCAAAAAAACATTCAACCTCTTCATCAGACAATAATAGTTAAAAACAATATATAAAACTTACTGACAGAAAGGAATATAAATAAAAGAAAGAACCAAAATAAAAAATGAGGTACACAAGAAGTCTTTTAATAAGGGTGATACTAGCAGTAGCACTCCTCCTAATACCACTGCTAACACAGAAAAACATATTCCAGATAATGTTTGAATACCTGACACTGCACAGCACATTCTTCCTACTAAGACTGGCAGACGTAGACGCAACACTCGGAAGCTACAGCGTAAAGCACGCAATAGACATATCCGGAGAATACACTCTGAACATAGTGAAGTACTGCGTCACAGCATCAGCATACTACCTCTACACACTATTTGTCATACTCGTTTATGACGTAAGTATATGGAAGAGAATAAAGCTCCTAATACTGGGTTATGTTGCAATATTCGCGATGAACATAGCAAGGATACTCATACTCGTGGTCATGCTGGTAGACAACACAGAAAACTTTGTCCCAGCACACGACTTCCTGGGAACAGCACTCGCAATATTCTACGTAGTGATAATATGGGTGTTATTCTCATTAGCATTAGGGATAAAAACCATACCAATAATAACAGACATAAAAATACTCATAGGGGAGATAATGCAAAAAGATGAGGTATGAAAAGAGCCTTGCGATAAGAGTAATCCTAACAATAGTAATACTGGCACTCCCACTTATCGGCCTGAACATAGTAGACATGATAATGCAGAAGCCGACGATATGGCTCTCCTACATACCAATAAAGATCCTAGGCTACCCGATAAGCGTAGAAGGAAATTTAATCACACTGGGAGAGAACACACTAAGGTTCATAAGCGCATGCACAGCAACATCAGCATACTACCTCCTGGCAATATTAATCCTCCTAACAAAAGACATGGGCCTGAAAAGGGGGATGAAAATATTCATAGCAGGAGCACTCCTGATATTACTTATGAACATAGTGAGGATAGACATACTTCTAATAGTCCTGGCGGAAAAGGGAGTCAACATGTTCACATCACTACACCTCGTATTCTGGGAATTCGTATCAAGCCTGTACGTGGCAGCAGTCTGGATATTCCTAGTAAAGAAATTCAGGATAAAGAACATACCGGCAATAACAGACATAAAAGAACTGTACAAGAAAACAAAGAGAAAACACTAAGGCTTAGCGTCGATGTAAGTGGCAAGCCGGTCATAAAGCCCCTCAGGAACCTCAACACGGATGTAAGGATGCCTATCAATGGCATCGGCAATCATAACGACAGAGAAATTGTCATAGCATTCCTGACAGTTTGCGATGTGATGGTAGACATAAAAAAGCTCATTCGTCTCAAGCTTCCACTTAAAAGCAGCCTCAAGAACCTCAAAATCCCAGTGACCTTCCTCACCCTTGAACATATCATCCAGATTCATCGGAGTCGTCCTTATTACCCTGAAAAACAATCAAATCTTCGGTAGTGAGCTTCCCCTTTTTCTTCAACTTCTCCTCAACATCCTTAACCTTCTCCTTGAGGATCTTATCTTCCTTACTCTTCCTGTCCTTCTTCCTGTCTTCCTTGAAGCCGGAAACCGTCGACTGCATCTCCTTCAGCTCAACAAGCTTCTGCTTGAGCTGCGAGTTAACAACACCGAACTCCTTCTTCAACTCAAGGAACTTCCTGTAAGCAGCCTCCTGCTCCTTCTTCTTCTCATTGATGCTCTTCGAGGCCTCAATGAAAGCATGATAGCCCTCCTTGTTCGTGCCTGAAAGCTCCCTGAACTTGTTGTGGGCCTCATCAGCCTTGGCCTTGGCCACCTCAATCTTCTTGGAAACATCATCAGTCTTCTTGAATATCTCATTGATCTTCGAGGCCTCATCATAGGTCTTCTTCAGCCTCTTTATCTCATCCATGATCTTCTTCTCCTTCTCAAAAGAATAAGCCTCTGTCTCAATCGACTCCTCAAGACCCTGGATCTTCTCCTTAAGCCTGGCAGGATCAAAACTCAGCTTGTTCTTCGCAAGGAAATCCTTCTTATCGTTGTTCAGCTTCTTAATCTCAGCAACAAGGGACTTGACCTCAGAATTATACCTGTCACGCGTGTCCTTCATCTCAAACAATTCCTTGTTGAAGCCGTCCTTCTCGGATTTGATCTGCTTGATGCCAGCAATCAAACCCTGAACTTCCTTCTGCAAGTCATCCTTCTTCTTGAACCAGGACTCCTTCTGCTCATTGAGCTCGTTAAGCCTAGACTTCAAAGTAGAAATGTCATTCTTCAAATCCTTCAGCTTAGCCAAAGTATCTTCCTGTTCCTTTACTTCCATCGCGCAACACTTTTTTCAAATTAAAAAAAAGGAAAGCCTAACCAAACAAAGCTCCCAAGCCAGCAGTAGCCTTAGCCTCATCTTCCTCTTTTGACTTTTCAGGCTTCTCTTCCTTCTTCTCAGCAGGCTTCTCACCTGCAGAAGGGGCAGCAACTGCGACCGGAACTGATGCTTCCTTAATTGCTTTCTCTATATCAACGCCTTCCAAGGCAGCGACCAACGCCTTAACCTGGGCATCATCCTTCTTGACGCCAGCGGCATCCATAACCTTCTTCACGTTCTCCTCGTTTATGGGTTTGCCAGCCTTGTGCAAAAGCATTGCAGCGTATACCAGTTCCATCTTCATATACCTCCTAAATAACTAAGATAAACTTCCTCCACTCATAAGAGTGTCATAAGCGTCCTTCACAACCTTCTCGTTATCCTTGGCCTTGTCAAGCACCTTGTCAAACTCGGTCTTCCCAGCTTCCTTAACAACATCATCAGGAAGCTTGGACGCAATGGACTCCATCTCTCCTTCAGCAGACGCAACCATCTCAGCAGCCTTGTCAGACGTCAGTATCTTAGCTGACTGAGCAACTGCCTTAGACTCGCGCTCTGCCTTGGTGATCATCAACTCAACATTATCCTTTGTAATGTAACCTATGAAAATAGACAATGCGACGCTATCAGCGGAAGCCTGCCTAATGTTGTTGTAATAGGCATCCTCATCAATAGCGAGCACATCACGCTTGTAAATAATACCATTATCATAAACAGCAACAAGGTTAAGACCGATCTCCATAGGCTGGATACCCAACCTCATCATAATCTCAGCAACCTTCTGCTTAATCTTCTCCCCTTCCTTAGCAACTATGACATCATCCTTAATATGGAGCTTACCTTCCTGCACAGTGGTCTTTATGCCAACAGAAGCCAACTCGCTGATAACAGGACCGGGAGCAAAAGGAGTAGGACCTGCAGGAATTTTTATGTTGTAAGGAGCTACCTGGCCAGGCTTGGCAGAAGCCTTAGTCTTAGACTTAGCAAGCAATGAATATAATCTGAAAGGAGACTCCTTAGTAAAGAGCAAAGCAACCATACCACCCATGCTGTCCAGAACAGCCTCGATGTTAGGCTTCGAATCCTTCATCTCATGAATAGCAATCTTAATCAAACGCTTCTTAGTGACCTTGACAAAAATCTTATCCTTAAGCGCAATCCTCATCTGCTGGAACTGCAATGCCGGAAGGCTCTCCAAATCAACTATACCAAAGTAAGGATAATCAGCAAGCAACTTCTTGATCTCCTTTACCTCATCCTTCTTCCACTGTGGGACACTACGCTTCATCCTTAGCTCCTATCACAACAGCAGGACCCATAGTCAACTTAAGCATGGACTCCTTTATGTTGTGCTTCTCTTTCGGTAAAACCCTCAACAATGCGTTGTGAACAGCGAGTATGTTATCCCTGATATCAGAATCAGGCATTGACTCAATGCCAACAGGACACTTAACAGCCTGCTCGTTCTTAGTCTGTAATCTGACAGTTTTTTGTAATTTCTCATACAAGGCCTTGACGTTCGCACTTGTGGGAACTACACAATCAGCCTTCGGGTTAGGCATCTTCCCCTTAGTACCCAAAACCTTACCCATATACTTAGCGATGTCAGGCATCACATTGGCCTGCGCTATGAAAAAATCATACTCATTAGCCAACTTCCTCAAAGTCTTCTTGTCAAACTTAGAGAACTCATCCTTCATGATAACCCTGTCGCAGCACTCCCCTGCAGCGTTAAACAACTCCTTATCAACAAGAGCACAGATCTTCAGCTTCTTCCCACGCGTATGAGGAAGAGCAATGAAAGTGTTAACATTCTGCTCAGGCTTCTTCAAGTCAAGCTGCTTCAAAGTAACAATCAAGTCAACAGTCTGGGAGAACTTCCTTTTAGGACCAGCGTCCCTTACCTTCTTCAATGCAGATAATATTTCTTGGTCATTCATTTAGAACCCTCCTACACATTTGTAGTATAACGGGTAAGTAGATTGCAGTAAGCAGGGGTTTATAAATATTTTGTTTTCGAGGGCTTTGCACAATAAATAGTTTATATTCTTATCAAAAAGCTCTGGATTCTCTTCTATGCAAATAAGTTCCATATCCTTTATCAGAAAATAATTCTTCAATTAGGTGTTCTGGATTTGTAATCTGGACGTCAAACCCCCTAATCACTAGCTCTCTGGCTTCTTCAAGTTTAAGTTTCATACCCCCATCCACATAACTAGATTTCAAAAATCTATCTAATTCTTCTTCTTTCATTTCAGGAATAAGTTCGGTGTTTCTATAAACTCCTCCATTCGAAGTCAAAATTATAACTTTAACAGGCCTTAATTCAGAAACTAAAAATTTGTATGCCGAATCTGCATTTAGGTTTCGGTACTGCCCCTTACCATTAACTCCTATGCATGAAATAATTGTAATTAATCTTTTTCCAATGCAATCATCAATTTTCTCTTTATTTATCCCTATGACATTCCCAACGTAGCCATAAACCGGATCAAGTCCATCAACATAAAAAACCCCATTTAACATCTCTGCACAATTTCCTAACTGATTGACTTTTGATCCAAACTCCCGGTTTACCCTAGTTAAAGTTTCTACTACAACCCCCAAGGTTCTCTTATCAGTCACCCTTTTACCGTTTATTTTTTTTGAAGCTATACCTTTGGATTCTAAGGCTTCATCAATTTGTCTTCCGCCGCCATGAACCACAAGGGGGTATAAACCTAAACCGTACAGTATCCTAAGGGAGTGAGCCAATGAATCATTCAAACATTCTCCTCCGGCTTTTATAGCTGCAAAATATTTAGCCTCTTCAAATTTAGTTAGATACTTTTCAAATTCTTCAGGAATTGTTGATAGATTATGATTTTTCATAAGGTACTTTGAAAAAAATCCTTCTATTTAAATATTGTTGTTTCTTCAAATTTCATATGCTTTTTTTATAACATAATATGCAAAATTATCCATTATTATGCAAATTATGGCTTTAGAAAGATTTAAAATGCAAAGCTAGTTCCAGTAGGATTATGCTACCGGAAGTGAGCGAGACAGTAATGTTTGAAGTGGGAAAATACAAGAGAGTAGACTCCCCAACAGGTTACCACTACATAGCATACCCCACCGACGGGATAGGGTTTGGAAAATCAGGAGTCAAGGGGAATGACATTCAAAGACTATTCGGGAAAATCCTGGACCTGAAGGAAAAATACGGCTTCAAAAGAGCAGAGTTCCAGAACAAAGCAGACGACAAAAAAATACCGCCGATAGAAGCCTTAGAGTTCGATGAGATGGGCCTGCTCGAAAAGCTGGCAAACTCCCCTGTGATGAGATCATAGTTTCTATTCTGAATATTCATAAGAAAGATCATTATATTCTTCTGTGGTGTAAACACCCACACCCTCTTCATGCAACAAAACAAATTCTGCGATGCCAACATCCAAACTATGCTTGCTACATACAGTGCAATAAGGCTTTCCTGAAAAGGCAATCTTACCATCATTGCCAAGACGTGCAAAATAAAGGGTTGAGCCTGGCAACTTATCAGGGTTATGACGCAGGGCATCAAAAATCGCCCTCACCTCAGCATGCATACAGCACAACTTATCAGTAACCTTCCTGTGATATGAAGCCTTATCATTAGAGCATCTCCTCTGGGATTCAAGACCTCCAGGCGGGCTGTTATAACCCCTGCCAATCACCTCACCATCCTTAACAATTTCAGAGCCACACTTATCACGCAAACAAGTGGACATAGAAGCCAATTCAGAAGCGCTAACAAGATGCTCTAAAGCCTTACGCTCTTCAACACCCTTAAGAATCCTCATAAAACCTGATGAAAAAAAATAAACTATTTAAGATTTATGTAGATTAAGTACACAAACAACTTCTCAAAAAAATGGTTCTCCCTCTCCAGACACTCAAAATCATAACCATACTTCTTCAGCACAGAATCAACATCACCCGTAAGAGAACTAAAAACAAGCAATATCTTACCATCCTTATTCAAAAACTTCTTCGCCTGGGAAAGAAACCTGTCAACAACCTCAATACCACCACTAGTTGCGATGTCATCATCATGCTCATCAGGAGGAAGATAAGGAGGATTGAAAATAATAAGGTCAAACTTACCATCAACCCCAGAAAAAAGATTAGAGACCTTAGCATTAACACCCTTAGACCTCACAAACTTAACAACATCCTCACTTACGTCAACCGCAACAACCTCCTTAGTCTTCTCCAGGGCAGTCAAGGCCTGGATGCCAGAGCCAGTGCCGACGTCAAGGACACGGCCATGAGCACACTTCCTAACATACTTCTGCAACAAAAAAGAATCCTCCTGCGGCTCGTAAATCATTTTATTGCCTTGAAATAATCCTTAACCCTGCCAAGTATGTTATCAAGGAAGTACTTCTCAATCTTCTGATCGAAAATCACCTCCAAATCCTCAAACTCGGAGACACGATACTTGCTGTCAACCTTCTCAATAAGGAACAAATCGCGAAGCCTCTTAATCTGACGCCTAATGTTAGAAGGCGCAACACCCTTCAACGGAAGCTTATGCTCATTCCTCACACCAATAACGAGGTTCTGGATTTCCTCAGAATCAAGGCCTTTCTTATCCCTCTTCGCCTCAAGCAGGACATAAAGGATGTCAACGATTATGTCACGGGAATCACCAGGCTGAAGAAGACCTACAGAGAGGCACAACCTCTTAATCAACTCCCTCCTCGGAAGATCAGAAGGCTTCTCATAACGCCTAAGAGTGATCTCAGCAAGAGGAGTGTCCTTTGAAATAACCATGAAAGAAAAAAAAAGAAAGAAGTTTAAATAATTTTGGTTTCAGGCAGCAACAATCTTGACGATTGCGTAACGCTCAGCCCTCAAATCCCTGTGGAAAGACTCAACATTGGTAACCTTCAAACCATCAACGGTCTTCGTGTCACCTTCCATGACAAAAGTGCTGAAGTCATCCTCACCAACACTAACTTCCACAAGTATACCACCATCATCCTGGACTTCCCTCAACCTGACAACCTTGCCAAGTATGATGTTGACCTCATTTAACTTGATGAGATACTGGTTGGACTCAAGCTTCAGCGGAACGACATTCAAAACTATGAACGCCTGCAACCTGTCAACGCTGACAGGAGCAATCCTCAAGCCATCAACGATCTCAGGCTTCTGAGTCTCGTGTATGACCCACTCCTTGCCGTCAACATCCACAACAGTCTCAAGCTTGTTCTGGAATATCGAGAAGTCAACAAGCGTAACGTTCTTGCCGCCAACAGTAATCATGTCACCCTTAACCATCTGGAAATCCTGCTTGACTTCAGGTGGAACAACAGGCGGCTTCTCTTCTGGAGCCTGGATCTCATCCTTGTCGCATACGCTGTTATCATTAGCGTCCAAGCAGCATGATGTGCCAACAAGAATGTAAGGCTTGTTGCAAACAGTAGCATTACCTGTAGGCGTCTCAGCCTGACAGCCTGACAGCAAAAAAACTGACAGAACCAAACCAAAAATGAATAATCCTGACAATACTCTCTTCATTTTTAACCTCCCTAACCTATGGCGAAAATGGTATGAAGTGGTATATAAATCTTAGCATTTGAAGGAGAAATTAGGAGGAATAACAGGCTTCGATGCCTCAACAATCCTATGAAGAGCAGAAAGGGTGAAGAAATAATGGCTGTCAATCTTTGTCAGAAAACCCTCATCAAGATCAAGCTTAGCAAGCTTTGTCTTATCAACATCACGGACATTAGGCCTCTCCCTCGGAGGAAGCCCACAACCCAGATCAGAAGTCGAACCGATAGCATAAAGGCTGAAAACATTATTCCTCAAAGCATCCATGTTATCATAACCGGTCATGACCCTAACCTTAGAAAGGTCAACACCCAAAAAAACCTCAACAAACTTAACATCACTAAGCTTGTACCTCTTGTGGACAAGCCTGGAAAAACTATCAAAATCCTTCCTCACACCAACAAACTCCTTGCCAACACCAAAATAATGCTCATAAGCATGATAATAGCCAATCTTCGCAAGAAGAGGCTTGACAGTGGAATAGAAAAGCCTAGCATCCCTCAGCTCACCTGATTCAAATTTACTGATAGTATCCTCAAGAGCCATCTTCCCTCACCATCTGGAAATAAAAGGTCTTAGGCTCGTAAGAAACAAGCTCAAGAATTGTTTTGGGATTGAAGAAATACATGCTTCCCCTCTTCAGTATGCCATCATTGCTCAAAACAAGGTCAAGAAGGTCACCATCATTCTGCCAGAGGAACTCCCTCCTCAAAGTGCTCGTGTCAACAACAGGCCTCGTAGACTTCAGGCTGGAATTAGAGGAGATGAACTTCGTACTGTAAACACCATTCTTCAAATCAGCAAAATCAGAATGCATGGTAAGAACGTCAAAGAAATAATTCTCCCTGTCAAACTTCCCAGCCCTTGTAAAGGTCTCCACAGGGAACCTTGAGGTATGCAAGAAAACGTTGAAAGCCTCAAGCTGAGGAAGAGTGAAGCCGCTCACTGCATTGCTACCGGGAACTATATTGCCCTGAGCATCATAATCCCATGTCTTTGCAGAAAAGCCGTAAACATCATAAGCCCTGGAAAAACCAATCATGGAAAAGAGGTCAGACATCACGCTATGCAAAAGGTTAGAATCCCTCCCAGCCTCCGCCTTCTCCAAATCCCTGCTCAATTCTTCCAAACTTCTCATAAGAACACCCATTCTCTAAGCAAAGCACCAAATATTTAAAACTTACCTTTAGGCCCGATAGCTTCAAACCAGATTGAATCTAAGAAAACATATTTATATACACAAAACCAGTTATAATCCAGAAGTACAAGGAGGTACAAAATGGAACAGAAAAACATCTTGATAACAATACTCGTAATAGGCTTGGTATTAACATCAGCCATACTAGCAATAAACATGAGAAGCGGAGAAACAGTCGTAACAACAACGACAGACAGCCAGAGAAACACAGTAAGCGTAAGCGGGAATGGGAAGGTCTCAACACAGCCTGACAAGGCAGAGCTGTACATAAAAGTCAACACTGAAGGAACAACAGCAAGCGCAGCAAGGGATGCCAACAGCAAACTCGCAAAGGGCGTCATAGACGCGCTGGTAGGGCAGGGAGTCAAGAAAAGCGACATAGAAACAAACTACTACTACCTACAGAAGAAACAGGAATGGGACGAGAACCAGAAGAAATACGTTGATGTTGGCTATGAAGTAAACCACGTTATGAAGGTCACGACAAAAGACCTTGACAACATAGGGAAACTACTGGACACTGCAATCAGCGCAGGAGCCAACGGAATAGACAGCGTAAGCTTCGGGCTGACTGACGAGAAACAGAAGGAAGTAAGCAAGGAAGCACTGAAGATGGCTTCGGTAAATGCTGAAAACAAGGCAGAGGCAATAGCAGGAAGTGTAGGAGTGAGCTTAGGGAAGCTGGTAACGGTAAGCGAATCAAACTTCAACTACATACCATACGTCAGAAGCGTGATGTACGACAAAGCAGTCGCAGGAGCCGAAGCACCAGAAACAAACATACTCCCACAAACACTGGAAGTAACAGCAACAGTCAACTTGGTCTACGAGATCAAGTAATTTTTTCTTTTTTCTTTAACACCAAACCATAAAGAGACATCGGATGCATGAAATAAAAACCACCATGCCTGATCACAAAACCCATGTCCAAAGCATAGGACAGAGGCTTCTTAGAACCACGATACAACTTCTGCGCATCAGCAGGCGTCAAAATCTTATTGGTCAAACCCAACTTAGAATTTGAGCGTATAAAACGACTCTTGTACCTATCCTGGCGGAATGCAAAAGGAGAATCATAAGTCGTTGAAACAACAACCGCACCATTGGAACCGTTACCAAAATTATCACACCTCATTATCGAATCAACATCATTCTTCCTAACATAACTAACCAAGTCATCAGAACTTGAGAAGCTAGACAGCGTACGCTTGCCTATCCTCACATCATACCTCAAGCTATTAAAATTCAAACCCAGGTCTACTAACAAATCCCTGACTGAATCATGGAACAAAGTACCCCTAGATCCAGAATCCAACCGCCTCATAAGATCGTCAACGCTCATAGCGGCAGGCAAATTAAGAAAGGTTATTAAATTTATCGCTTAATTAAAGTATTATGAAACTGATTTCTCTATTATCAGGGGGAATAGACTCGCCAGTGGCATCATATGAGATGATAAAAAAAGGAAATAATGTAATATTTGTGCATTTCTACAACAACACAACAAACAAGGACAAGGTAAAAGACAAAATAAAAGACCTTGCAGAGAAACTATCAAAATACCAGCCGACAACAAAGCTCTACATGGTGCCGTTCAAAGACATACAAAAAGAGATAATAAAGATCGTACCGGCAAAATACAGGATGATAGTGTACAGGAGAACCATGTTCAAGATAGGAGAGAAGATAATGCAGAGGGAAAAAGCAGACGCATTCCTAACAGGAGACAACCTTGGACAGGTAGCCTCACAAACGCTGGACAACATGAGCGTGATATTCAAGGCAACAAAAAAAGTCATAGCCACTCCATTGATAGGAGAGGATAAGGTGGACACGATAAGAAAAGCAAGGGAGATAGGGACATATGAAATATCAATAAGGCCATATGACGACTGCTGCACATTCCTAAACGCAAAACACCCAGAGACAAAAGCAAAGCTGAAAGAGATAGAAGCGATGGAGAAGAACCTAAAACTTACCAAAGCAACAGCAAACGCGCTCAAAGAATCAGAAATAATCCAAATAATCAACAAAGATTACAAAAAAATTTAGCAAAGATTTAAAAACCCAACTAAAATCAAAAACAACATGACAGAATTAGTAGCATGCCTATCAACAGGAAAGGGAACATGGGGACACGTAGGCAGGATGATAAAGGAACAGGAATGGGACCAGATATTCCTGATAACAAATGATTTTGGGAAGGAAAACTTCACGGCAGAGAAGCCAGCAGAATTCATAATCATAGACGCCAACAAGGGAATAAAAGAAATGAGAGATGACATAGTGGAGAAGCTGAAAGGCAAGATAAAAGGCCTTGAAGTTGGAGTCAATCTGATATCAGGATCAGGAAAAGAACACATGGCAATATTAGGGGCTTTGCTAAAACTAGGGGTGGGCATAAGGCCTATTGCCTTAACAAAAGACGGAATGGAAGAAATCTAAAAATTTATAAACCAAAAAAATTCTAAAAACAAAAATGGACAAACTCGAAAACCAACCATGCCCAGTATGCCACAAGAAGAGCTTGACACTGAGCGAAGAAGAAATGGACATACCATACTTCGGAAAGACATACCTATTCTCAATGACCTGCACAAACTGCAGATACTCAAAATCAGACGTAGAAGCAGAAGAAACAAAAGAGCCGTGCAGGATAACATTCGAAGTGCAGAAAGAAGAAGACATGAAAGTAAGGGTAGTGAAATCATCCGAGGCATCGATAAAAATACCACAACTCAGGATGAGCGTGGAGTCAGGGCCGGCATCAGACGGATGGATATCCAACATCGAAGGTCTAATAACAAGGTTCGAGAAGATAATAGAAGACGAAAGAGACATAGCAGAGGAAGACGACGTAAAGAAGACAGCAAAAAACCTGCTGAAGAAGATAAGGAAAGTCAAATTGGGAGAGATACCCACCAAAATAATAATAGAAGACCCAACAGGAAATTCCGCAATCATCTCTGACAAGGCAGTAGTAGAAAAACTAAAGGTAAAGAAATAGTTTTATTCTTTATCTATAACACCTATAAGAGGTTTCGCACGTGATGGATGCCTTAATTTCCTCAATGCTTTTGCTTCAATCTGCCTAATCCTTTCCCGGGTGATATCAAAGGAGTTCGCTACCTCTTCCAGAGTGGAATCATGCCTTCCAATCCCAAACCTCATCCTCAATACTTTCTCTTCACGAGGACTTAAAGTTGATAAAACCCTCTGGCATACATCCCCAAATGTGTTATCCTTCTCAAGACTTTTTGCATATTCAACAACTTCAGCATTCCCAACGAGCAAAAGACCCTTCCTTAATCTCTCAAATATCTCTTTTTTGACTTGATAACTTACAGTATCCATACTAACTTTCTGGTCCTGCATGTAGAACTCAAATAATTTCTCATAAAGCAACGGCTTGACAAGTTTCAAAGCCTTATCATAAGCACGAAGAACATCTGTTCCAAAAACACTCAGTAACAGTCTACTTTCCCATCTTGTCTTGTCCTTTCCTCCCTCTAAAATCTCGTCAAGATGCGTTGCATGGATAATATCCTTGGTTATCGGCTTGAATACATCATCTTCAACAGCATCGTAAACAATTTTTTCCCTCTCTAAATTAACTATAGAGGCATCAGGAAAACTCTCATAACCATTAAAGGCCAAGTACAAGTGAGCAGCATTCTTAGACTTACCATACCCACGTTTCTGCCTCCTATAAAATTCAACAAGAGGATCCTCCCACTTTAAAGAGTATTTACCAACAATATTCCTACAGGTGTACTGTGAAATTTTCCATCCCTCACTGATGAAATCAACATTAACCCCACAGAGGTAGGCCAAAGCAACATGCCTTTCATTTCTCATATCCAGCTTTCTAGGCGCTGACATATGCTTGCCATTTGCTAGACCTTTATAAAGCTTACTTAAAAGAAAATCTCTTATACACATCAACCAAAGCACTCACATAAGACTTGGCATTGCTAACAGGGACCTGTGAACTATAGCTGCTTACATTCTGACCATTGGTCTCTGGAAGATTATCATACTCCCAACGCCCCCTCCTCCTGTGACGCCTAAACCTTCTATCACCCCCATCACATCTCCTAGAAACAGACAAACCAACTAGGCCCAGCAATCCAAAAGACAAAAACCTCCTTCTCGTCATACCTTCATTCGGTACCTTACCCACATCATCTTCCAACCCCATCTTACACCCCCTCAAAACCTTTACTCCTATTAAACAAAAAGCTATATAAAACTTATTTTTAACCCATTACACATGAAAGTAATGTTCATAGAGGCAAAATACAACAAAGACATAAGGGAAGTACTGAAAAAAGCAAAGATAAAGGGAAAAGTAGGAATACTGACAACAGCACAGCACATCCACCAGATAAAAGAAGCGCAAAAGACAATAAAAAACTCAGTCATAGGCGGACAGATACTAGGCTGTAATTTCAAGAACGCCGAGAAGATAAAAAATAAAGTAGATGCATTCCTGTTCATAGGAAGCGGAGACTTCCACCCACTGGAACTAGCACTTAGAACAGGAAAGGAAGTCTACGTAGCCAACCCATACAACAACCAGATAACAAAAATAAGCAAGGAAGAAGTGGAAAAGAAGAAGAAGGAAATAAAAGGAAAATACCTCAAATTCCTGAATGCAAAGAAAGTAGGAATACTGGTATCAACAAAACCAGGGCAGAACAACATCAAAAAAGCAATTGAATTAAGAAAGAAAATAAAGAAAGAAACCTACATCTTCATATTCAACACATTAAGGGAAAACGAGCTGGAAAACTTCCCGGACATAGACATTTTTATAAATACAGCATGCCCAAGAATAGAATTCAAAAAGGTTATAAATATCGAGGACTTGAAGATTTAAGATGCCAGAGGAAACAAAAACAGACAAGATAATGAACATAGCGACCAAGAGGGGATTCCTATACCCATCTGCAGAGATATACGGCGCTAAGGCAGGATTCTGGACATACGGACACCTTGGAACTTTGCTTAAACACAACTGGGAAAACCTTTGGCGAGAATACTTCTTAGGATTAGCAGACAACTACTACGAGATAGAGGACTGCAACATAATGCCGAAAGAGGTCTTCAAGAGCTCGGGGCATTTAGAACACTTCAACGACCCACTGACAGAGTGCAGGAAATGCCACTTCAGATTCAGGGCAGACCAACTCATAGAAGACACACTCAAGATCAACGCTGACGGGATGAAGGCAGAAGAGATGGACAAGATAATAGAAAAAGAAAAACTCAAATGCCCAAAGTGCGGAGCGCAAGACCTTGACAACATAAAATGGTTCAACATGATGTTTGACATAAAGGTAGGAGCAACAGGCTCTGACGTAATGTACCTAAGACCTGAAACAGCACAAAGCCCCTACCTAGCATTCAAAAGACAATACCAAGCGTTAAGAGAGAGAATACCATTCGGACTTGCCGTGGTGGGAAAAGCATTCAGAAACGAGATAAGCCCAAGACAGGGATTCTTCAGGCTGAGAGAATTCACACAAGCTGAATTACAGATATTCTTCGACCCAGACGACGTAGACAAGGCAGAAAAATGGGATGAGGTAAAGAGCTACAAACTAAAACTATACTTGGTAAAGAACAGGGAGAAGAAAAAAATAGAAGAAATAACATGCGAAGACGCCAACAAGAAACTAAAAATACCAAAATTCTACCTGTACCATGCAGCAAAGATACAACAATTCTACATGGACACACTAAAAATGCCAAAAGAAAAATTCAGATTCAGGGAACTAAGCGAAGAAGAAAGGGCATTCTACAACAAGGTGCACTTTGACATAGAACTAGACCTGGAAACACTCGGAGGATTCAAAGAGGTTGCAGGACTGCACTACAGGACAGACCACGACCTGGGCGGACACCAGGAAGGATCAGGAGAAAAACTCGAAGTCACGATAAACGGAAAGAAATTCATACCTCATGTTCTTGAGCTAAGCTTCGGAGGGGACAGAAACATATGGGCGCTGATGGACCTGTTCTTCGAGCAGGAAAAAGAAAGAACAGTATTCAGGTTCCCAACAAACATCGCACCAATACTAGTGGGAGTATACCCCCTGGTCAACAAGGACGGACTTAACGAGAAAGCAGAAGAGATACACACCATGATAAAAAAACACTACAGGACATTCTACGACGACACAGGATCAGTTGGAAGGAGATACAGGAGAATGGACGAGATAGGAGCGCCATACGGAATAACAATAGACTATGACACGATGAAAGACGACACAGTAACGCTGAGGGAAAGGGACAGCATGAAACAGATAAGAGTAGGGATAAAAGAACTGAAAGAAAAGATAGACGCCCTAGTAAAGGGCGAGATAAAATTCGAAAAAGCAGGAAAGCTAATTAATTAACTTGTTCTTCCTCATATAATTCGAGATTGCAACATAATCCTCCCAGGTGTCAATGTCAATAGAACTCTCTGCAAAAGGAGTCTCAAAGAAATGGAACTTTATGCCAGACTTCCTGGTAAGGAAATCCTCACAATCCTTAAGCACCAGATTATTCGTAACATAATACTTGAAAAGAGGCAACGCACCCAGCTTGGCAAAAAGACCCCACTTCGAGGTCAACTTGTAAACCTTCCTTATGTTATAACCCTCCTCGAGGTCCTGCAGGAAATTAACCTTGTCAATAACAGACCCGCAATTAACAAGAGCGGAGTTTGCAGTCCTGATCCAACCATCCTTCAGTTTAAGATACTTAAAGTTCTCAAGCTTCTGAAACAGGGAATGGTCCTCGAACTTCCTGAGAACATCACGCCTTGCAACAGGAATGCACATCTCATAACCATCCATGCAGTTCTCGATTATGAAATCTATGCTCTCAGGAGTAACAAGGGGAATGTCAGAATATATGAAGAGAGTGTGGTCGGATTTCCTAGCGGAATTGTTGTAGCCAGCAAGGCAGTTCGAGGTGAACTTACCCGTGTCATCAACAATCTTATGATCCCTAATCCTCTCCTCAAGATCATCCTTAGGTCCAACAATAACTATCTCATCAACATGCCTTGACTTCTCCAAAGCAGAAATAACATACTTAACAATCCAATGCCCACCCATCTCAAGCATGGCCTTGTTGAAATTCTTAATCTGGCCATGACGGGACTGACCTGCCATCACTACAGCGCTAACCATACGTTTTTGGTGGAACAGCAGGTTTAAAAAAATTATTGTCCCCGATAACTTTTTAAACAAAAAATAAAGCACTAGTATGCATGGGCCAGTGGTCCAACCTGGCAAGATATCGCCATGGCATGGCGGGGATCCGAGTTCAAATCTCGGCTGGTCCATATATTCCGGGCAGGTGGTCTAACCTGGCTATGACCTCGCCTTCGCAAGGCGGGAATCCGAGTTCAAATCTCGGCCTGTCCAATAAAAATTTTTAAAGCAAGAAATCACCAAAAACAAGATACACGTCTATAACAAAAACAAGGAGAACCAAAACCAGAACAAGATATGAACCAACACTATACGATTTTTTTGACTTTGCTCTCTTCTTCAAAATATCACCCCTTTTATGAAATAAAATCAGACAAAGATAATATATAAATCTTGCTGAATAATTAAATTTAAATACCAATAACAATTGAGAAAGGACATGAAAAAAGTAATCATATTCGACTTCTGGGGGACGATAGTTGAGATAGGCGTCCACCCATCGCCGATAAGGCAGATAAAGAGCATGCTCAACATAGACATACCATTCTCATCATACATAATAAAATTCGAAGAGGTATTCATGAAACAGCCATACCAAAACCTGTTTGAGGCATTCACAGAGGTTTGCAAGACATTCCACGTAGAGCCAAAAAAAGAACTGCTAGAAGAACTGGTGGGACTGTGGAACAAGAACAAGCTCCTGGCAAAGCCCTTCCCAGAAACAGTCGAAGTATTAGAAGAACTGAAGAATGGCGGGTACAAAATAGTCTTACTGTCAAACACAGACTGCTTCTCGATAGAAGAGATACTGGAAAAATATGACCTTGCCAAATACTTCGATGCCATAATACTATCATACCAAGTAGGGATGCTGAAAAGCAACCCCAGAGTATTCCAGAGGGTGATGGACGAGGTAGGAGCAACAAAGGAAGATGCAATAATGGTAGGGGACAGCATAGAGAGCGACATCATAGGAGCGAAGAAGGCAGGCGTAGACGCACTGCTAGTCGACAGGACAGCAACAAGAGACTTCAAACCAAGAATAAACGACCTGAAAGAGATAAAGGAGTTCCTGAAAAATGAGCAATGAATGCATATTCTGCAAGATCATAAAGGGAGAAATCCCATGCTACAAGGTCTACGAGGACAACGATTTCTTCGCATTCCTCGACATAATGCCGAGAAACCCGGGACATACGCTCGTAATACCAAAGAAACACTACAGATGGGTATGGGACGTGCCAAACATAGGAAAATACTATGAGGTAGTGCAAAAAATAGCAAAGGCAATGAAAGAGGAATTCAAGACAGACTTCGTAGTGT
This sequence comes from archaeon, assembly GCA_043808805.1. Lineage (GTDB taxonomy): Archaea > Nanobdellota > Nanobdellia > SCGC-AAA011-G17 > VGLX01 > JAWABC01. The sequence goes on from JAZDEN010000005.1 coordinate 17,796, forward strand.
CGATGGTCTTTGGGGAAGAAGTGCCTCACGCGCACGTATGGGTAATACCAAGATTCCAAAACGACGGGCACGGAGGAGCGATAAACCTCACGATAGTAAAACAGATGACCAAGGAACAGATGGAAGACATATCAAAGAAACTATCAGCAAGACTAAAATAAAAACCTTTAAAAGTCCTATATTCTGTTTTTTTAAACAAAGCCTCAGTAGCTCAGCCTGGTTAGAGCACCGGTTTCATAAGCCGGTTGTCGAGAGTTCAAATCTCCCCTGAGGCATTCCAAAATGACAGTTGACGTAATGCACACATACGAGATAAGAGAAGAAGAAATGAGCCTCAGAAGGCTGTGGGAAAAATTCTCAAGGATGAACGAGAGAGACAGCCTCATGATAAGAGGCAGGTGCGGAAACGTCGTGGTAGACAGGGAAGACATCTCAAAAGTCCTGACAGACGCGCTGCTCCCTGAAAAATACGACCTCTACCTGAACATGAAGGCAGCCTTGAGGATATACCAAAGCGAGGGAATGCACTTCCAGGTCGAAGACACACTGAGAGAGATGAAACAGTTCAGGGAAAGATACCTCGGAATACCAGGCGGAAAAAAAGAAGAATCTATAAGAGGGTCTTATTATAAAAAATAAAAAAATGACCCTACCGCTAATAATCCACTATCAAAGATTTATTTAGAACCTAATTTCTTATATTTTTACATAATCCAGGGGGTAACGAAAGTAAATCTCTCTTTCAATATAATGCCTGGGAAGAGGAACTGTCCATAGATTTCCTGAACCAACATCCACTACACCCTTAGGTGGCTCAAAATTTGTCTTCTTGCGATAATCCTTAAGAGGCTCGCAAGCCCCTGGAACATAAACCCCTATCTTCTGTAGACCCACAATTTTTGCATGGGCTAACTATAACTTTCATGCTACTAACTCTTTTATCCACTACTTTATCAGCTAGACCTTTATTTTCTATGCTGCATATCATTTTTATAACCCAATTCAATAAATAAAAGGCATACTATCTTATAAAATTTTTGGACTATATTATAAAAAATAAAAAAAGAAGAAAATCTACTTCTTGGCAAGAGTCAACTCAATCGTGCTAACCCTAACGTGCCTACCTTCCTTGTTCTCGAACTCCTCACTGTCAACCTGAATATCCTTCAGGTCAATCTGGTTCTCCAAGAATCTCTTCCTAACGACTTCGGTCACGTCAATAGCCCTAGAAATAAACTTGCCACGAGCCTTTATGATAACTTCCTTGGCGTTCTGGGTTGTAAACTGCATCACAACGCCTGTGACGTAGTTCATAAAAGGCTTACCCCCAATAAACACAGAGTGGTCCTCATCTCTCCTCACTGTCATTTTACCTACCTCCTACTTCAGTAAAATTTGTTCACGCTTCTGTACCTTAACAAGCCTAGC
>JAZDEN010000006.1:0-36880 GCA_043808805.1 archaeon
GTGATTTCATTGCCAGTAGCCTTAGTAAGTTTGTTTATTTTCCAGAAAATCAGTAAAGATTAATATTGTAATTCTTGATAAACTTTATAAGATTGTAGGTAGTTGTAAATTTATGGTCAAAAGGGTTTTTATTGTTCATGCGTGGGAAGCTCATCCAGAAGATGAGTGGTATCCCTGGCTGAAGAAAGAGCTTGAGAAGAAAGGTTTTTATGTCGAGGTTCCTGAGATGCCTAACACTGATGAGCCTGAAATCAATGCGTGGATTTCTTTCTTGAGGGAGAAAGTTGGTAATCCTGATTCAGAAACTTTTTTTGTTGGTCACAGCATCGGCTGTCAGGCTATCTTGAGGTATTTGGAATCGTTGCCCTCTGATGCAAAGGTTGGCGGTGCTGTTTTTGTTGCTGGTTGGTTCCATCTTACTAATCTTGAGAGTGAGGCGGAAGAGACTGCAAAGCCCTGGCTTGAAACTAAGATAGATTTTGCTAAGGTTAAGAAGCACACCAAGAATTTTGTTGCTATCCATTCTGATAATGATTTTTGGGTTCCTTTAGGCGATGCAAAAATATTCGAGGAGAAGTTAAAAGCAAAGATAGTGATTAAGCATAAGATGGGTCATTTCAGGGTTAAAGATGGTGTTGGCAAGCTTCCCGAAGCGTTAAATGGATTGTTGATGATGGCAGAATCATAGCTCTTCATAAGTTTTCTTCATCAGTAAGGCATCCTCTTCTATGCTTGGGCTTTCAGAGATCACATATCCTGCTATTTTGTAGTCCTTGAACACTTTCATCAGGTCTTTGTAGTTCATGTCCGAGTCCTTTAATTCGAGATGGCTTAACTCTCCTTTCTCACCGTATTTTATTCCTGACATGTGTATGTGCATGTTCTTGAGTATTTCGTTGCCAAGTACTTTCTCAAGTTCGTCGAATACTATTGAGAATTCCTTGTAACTATTGTATTTTCCATTGAATCTTGCGTGGTAGTGGGCAAAATCAATGCACGGCCATACGTTTTCTATCTCTTGGCTTATCTTTATCAGTTCGTGCAAATCCCCAAACTGTGATGTCTTCCCTGTTAACTCAGGTCTTACGTCAATTTTGTTCCCCTCGTCTTTCAGTATCTTGCATATTTTTTGTAGTGATTCTTTGACAGTGTCATAAACCTTTGTTCTTTCCATCCCTCCGAGGTATGCTGCGTGGAATGTTACTGATTTTGCCCCGCACATCCATGCGGTTCTTGCCGCATTCAGTACCCTTTCTTCGCTTGCTTTTCTTTTTTCTTTGTCTAGAGAGTTTAGGTTTATGTAGTATTGTCCGTGGCATGTTAAAATTATGTTATTCTCTTCTGCTGTTTTCTTGACGTCTGGTGCTTTTTGTTTTGTTATGTTCACCTGTCTTACGAATTCGAGTTCCATGCACTCCAGTCCTAGTTTTCTTACTTGTCTTATACCTTCTAGTGTGTTCCTCTTCTCCATCTTTATTGGTATTCCTGCGGTTCCGAACAAAAGTTTATTCATCGTCCATCTCACCGTATTCGTATTTAGGGTCCCTAGAAGGCGTTCCCTCATCATATTTTATGAGTTCATCGACTACCTCATCGTAAGGATCTTTCTTTTTCTTCTCCTTCTTTTTTATTCTATCTTTCTTAGCTGGCTTTTTGGGTACTGGCATATTGGACATACCTCTGGTGGGTTTCCAAGAATTAAGTTACCGCAGTGTTGGCAAACCCAGTATTCTGTTTTTTCAAGGTCCTTCCCTTTGCTCACGCTTTCCAGGGCTTTGCTGTAGTTTAGGTGGTGTATTTTCTCTACCTGGTCTGCTTCGTCAAATGTTTCTACTGCGTCTGTGTTTTTTTCTTTTTCTGCCTGTCTCATGAAGTCTGGGTACATTGTTGTGAACTCGTAGTGTTCTCCGTTTATCGCTTCCTGCAGGTTCTCATTGGTGCTTTTTACCCCTTGCATCACGTTGAAGTGGTTCATGGCATGCCTTGTCTCTCCTTCTGCTGCTGCCCTGAATAGTTTTGCAACCTGTTTGAATCCTTCCTCGTCTGCTTTTTTTGCGAATGCCAGGTATTTTCTGTTTGCCTGTGATTCTCCTGCGAATGCAGCCTTAAGATTTTCTTCTGTTTTTGCCAATTTTCCACCCCCATGGTTTGATTATGCTTCTTTGAGCTTGAAGTATATTCTTCTGTTGTTCTTTCCCTTGTTCTCTGTTCTAACTAATTCTATTCCCACTATCTCTCCTAGGTTTTTGACGTGTGTTCCTCCGCATGCCTGTTTGTCAAACCCTTCTATGTTTACAACTCTTAGTACGTCTATTTTTTGTAACAAATCAGCCATTGTCCTTACGAAGTTCTCGATCTTCAAGGCTTCTTCTCTTGGTATGTATTCTATCTTTACCGGAATTTTCTTTTCTATTAACTCATTTGTCTTATCGATCCATTTTTGCACGTTTTCTTTGTCGAATGTTTCCAGTGCGAAGTCTATTCTTGATACGTCAAGTCCCAGTTGGTTTCCTGATATTAATGCTCCAGTCTCGTTGAATATTACCTTTGTGAATACGTGTGCTGCTGTGTGGTGCCTCATTAGTGTGTACCTTCTTTCCCAGTCTATCTTTCCCTTTACCTTGTCTCCTGCTTTTAGGCCTTCTTTGTCTACCTCGTGGCTTATCTTCCCATCAAATTTTCCTACGTAAACGACTTTATACTCTTCCCCGTCTTTTATCATAACACCTGTGTCATTCGGCTGTCCCCCCATGTTTGGGTAGAATATCGTGTCGTTTAGGACTATGTACTTGCCGTTGTTTACCTCAGCTACCTCTGCCTCGAATTCTTTCATATACGAATCTTCTTGGTAAAGCATGTGGTTTTTGTGTCTTTTTTGCTTAAATATGTTTTTGTTTTAAGGAAAGTTTTTTATATTACTGGTCGTTTTTAGTTTTGTAACGGGGTGTATATTATGGACTTGGGTATTGATTTGTATCATTTAGGGCATGCTAGTTTTAGGATAAATTCAGAAAAGATTATTTATATAGACCCATTTGAGCTTAAGGATGATTCTGTTAAGGCTGATTTAATCCTTATTACTCATTCTCATTATGATCATTGTAGCATCAAGGACATTCAGAGGATTGTCAAGCCTGGTACGGAGATATTTATCCCTCCCGACTGTCAGAGTAAGCTGAATCATCTTGAGGGTGTGAAGATTACTCTTGTGCACCCTAACAAGTCCTACTCCTTTGGGAGCATTAGGGTTGATACGATTCCTGCTTACAATCCGTCCAAGAGGTTTCATCCGAGGGAGAACGACTGGTTGGGTTACATAATAACAGTTGGTGGCAAGCGGCTTTATCATGCAGGTGATACTGATTTTATTCCTGAGATGAAGTCTTTGAAAAATATTGACATAGCCCTTCTGCCTGTTGGTGGTACCTACACAATGGATGTTGATGAGGCTGCTGCCGCAGTCAATTCCCTCAAGCCAAAGTTTTTTGTTCCCATGCATTACCATGTTTCTGGCTTGTCTGCTGATTTGAAGAGGTTGGAGTCAAAAGTTGATAAATCTGTCAAGTTGGTTGTGTTATGACCGAAAGGTTAATTAATCCTGTTTGATAAGATTATTATTAGAAAAAGGGGTGTATAAGTGACGCTTAGTTTGTTCAAGAAAAATCCACAAGCAGTTCCGCCTAGTCCTGTTCAAAAGGCTTCTCAGGTTAATACTGGGGAGTCTGAAAAAACTATGTTTAAGGTTGATTTAACTCCTTCTGTTGCCCAGCTTCCTGATTTTCCTGACAAGAGTCTGACTGATATTCGTTATCCCTTGACTCCTCCTTATGCTTTTGCGCATATCTACTGGGATAAGGTCATTAACGAGCTCGTTTATGATGTTGAGGAGCCTGTCCTGTCTGAGGAGGAGATGAAGACCTTCAAGATCCTTGAGGACAGCATAAGGGAGATCATAAACATCAGCATGATCAACGTCAAGGACACTAATGTTATCATTGAGTATCTTGAGAAGAATCTTAAGGTTCTCATTTCCGAGTTTAAGATTAAGATTTCTGAGGAGTCTTTCCTAAAGGTTATGTATTACATTTATCGTAATTTTGTGGGTATGAATGAGGTTGATCCCCTGCTTAATGATTATTTTATTGAGGATATCGAGTGTAACGGTGTCAACAGCCCTATTTACATTGTCCATAGGAAGTATCGTAACATCAGGACTAGTCTTATTTATCCTGATATCAAGGTTTTGACTAATTTTGTTGAGAAGCTTGCTCAGAAGTGTGGCAAGTACATTTCTTATGCTAATCCCTTGCTTGATGGTCGTCTTCCTTCTGGTGACAGGGTTAACGCGACTTACTCGCAGGATATTTCTTCAAAAGGTCCGACGTTTACTGTTCGTAAGTTCACGAAGGAGCCTTGGACTCCTGTTAAGTTGATGGACTTTGGTACTGTTTCCCCTGAGATTCTTGCTTATCTTTGGATGATTATCGAGAATGAAAGTAACCTAATAGTTATTGGGGGCACTGGCTCTGGTAAGACCTCTTTCCTAAACTCGATTGCTTTTTTCATCCCTCCTGCAGCGAGGGTTGTTTCGATTGAGGATACTAAGGAATTGAATATTCTTCATGAGAACTGGTTGCCTTCTGTTGCTCGTGCTGGTATGGGTGCTGCTAGTATTACTGGTGAGCGTCATGGTGAGGTTTCTTTGTTTGACTTGTTGAGGGAATCTTTTAGGCAGCGTCCTGATTATGTTATTGTTGGTGAGATTCGTGGTGCAGAGGCTTTTGTCTTGTTCCAGGGTGCTGCTTCCGGTCACCCGACGATGAGCACGATGCACGCTGAGTCTGTTGATACGATGGTTAAGAGGTTGGAGACCCAGCCCATTAATCTTTCCCCTGCTCTTGTGGAGACATTGGATGTTGTTTGTGTTATGATTGAGACTAAGGTTCGTAACAGGTCTGTTCGTCGTTTGAAGGAGGTTGTTGAGGTTGTTGAGGTTAAGGAAGATGTTGGTCATGCTGTCACTAATACCCCGTTTGTCAGAGACCCTGCTAAGGACATATTCTATTTCAAGGCCGATAGCAGGGTCTTCGACAAGATTTCTAAGCAGCACGGTATTTCCAAGCAGGATCTTTATCGTGAGTTCAAGAATCGTAGCGCTTTCCTCATGGCTCTTTATAGGAATAAGATTTTTGGTTTTAAGGAGGTTCATGAGGCGATTACTTCTTATTATAAAAACCCTAAAGAGATGCTGAGGAAGTTTGGTATAAGATGAGTATTGAAAAGATTAGGCAGTCTGCTAAGACCCTTGTTGAGGCTTCTTATGAGTACAATTCCCTTCTTAGTAAGAAGGCTTCTAAGTCTAAGGTTGAGCAGTTGAAGATGTACATGCTGAAGCTTAGCAAGGATATTGATAAGATGGTTGATGCGGAGCTGAAGAATGTCAGACGTTAAGGATTTTGCGAAGAAGATTGAGGACCTGGCAGAGGATGTTTCAAAGTATTATGCTTTGCGCTCTAATCTCATTACCTTTCTTAACAGCCTTAAGGGTTTGAGTGAGCGTGAGGTCGCAAAGAAGAAGAAGGATTTCCTTAAGGGTAAGTCTGAGCAGGAGTGGCTTTCTTTCTATGATGATTACATAGTACAGCAGCTCTCGGAGATTAAGTCTGTTAACGAATCTATACTCTCCATGCTGACAGGTACCCCCCCTATAGCTCCGAGGCCTAGGAGTGTTGCGAATATGGAGGATTTGCCTCTTCCGGATGGTCCTCAACTTAGGTGTGAGGTTGCCCCCCCTGTTGTCCAGCAGGTTAAGCAGGGTAATGTCGTTCCCCAGTCTGTTGTTCCGACTAAGAGGTTCATTTCCCTTGATAAGAGGACTAAGGAGCGTTACATAAAGGAGTACCACATTGAGGTTGAATATCTTAAGAGCATGGTTCCTTCTGAGATTTCCAAGAAGAAGGTCATCCTGACTGACTACACTGTTTACAAGTCGAGCCCTTACGGCAACTATTCAAATAGGTTGTTTGAGAATTTCTCTATGCAACTTACTAAGCAATACCCACAATTTTTTGATAATCTTGCTCACAATCTGCGTGCTGCTGACTTGAAGGTTTTGTCTAAGACTTATGTTAGCATGATGTTGCTTACGTCTCTTATTGCTTTTTTTGCATCTTTCCTTCTTGCCTTTGTTTTGGTTAATAACATCATAATCTTCAGGTTTGCCCTTGGTGTGTTGATGGCTGTGATGGGTGCTTGCGGTGCTTTCATCTTCATGTATTTATACCCTACAATGGTTGCCAATTCGAGGAAGAGGCATATCAAGGATGATCTTCCTTTTGTTGTTTTGCACATGGCTGCTGTTGCCGGTTCGGGTGCACAGCCCATTGCTATGTTTAATCTCATACTCAGTTCTGGTGAGTATAAGGGTGTTGAGGGTGAGATAAAGAAGATTGTCAACTATGTTAACCTGTTTGGTTATAACCTTACTACTGCCTTGCGTGCTGTCGCGATTACCACCCCTTCTAATGATTTCAGGGACCTGCTTAATGGTATTGTCACGACTATTGAGAGCGGTGGTGATTTGAAGTCTTTCCTCAACGCTAAGGCTGATGAGATAATGACTAATTACAAGCTTGAGCGTAAGAAGTATGTTGAGACTCTTGGGACTTACTCTGATGTTTACACTGGTGTGTTGATTGCTGCTCCTCTGCTTTTTTTCATCACTCTTGCTATTATCAGGATGTTTGGCACTGACCTTATGGGTGTTAGCATCTCTACTATAGCCTCTCTTGGCACTTATGGTTTGATTCCCTTGATGAACGTTGGTTTTATAATATTTTTGAACATAATTCAGCCTAACACATGAAATTCGAGAACAAGTATTTCGTCGGAATAAGTATTGCTGTGGTTTTGGTAGTTCTTGATTTCTTGTTTGTCTATAACAATCCCTCTCTTAAGCGTTGGTTTTATGCTTTCTTGGTTGTTGCCGTTAGCATTGGGTGGTCGCAGTTTTGGTTTGATTTTTACAGGGAGGGTAAGAGGCAGAAGGACATTGAGCTTAAGTTCCTGGAGTTTGTCCGTGCCCTTGTCGGCAGTGTTAAGTCTGGCATTTCTGTCCCTCAGGCTGTTATTCACGCTTCTAGGAAGGATTATGGTGCTCTCACTCCTTATACTACCAAGCTTGCTAACCAGCTTGATTGGGGTATTCCGATTCATGGGGCTCTGATTACTTTTGCGAATGACACTAGGAACTCTGTGATTAAGCGTTCTGTTGCGATTGTTATCGAGGCTGAACAGAGTGGTGGTGACATGGAGGATGTTTTGGAGTCTGTTACGAATTCTGTTGTTCAGGTTAAGAAGATCAAGGCTGAGAGGAAATCTTCCACGTATTCCCAGATTGTTCAGGGTTACATCGTGTTTTTTGTTTTCATTGGCATTATGCTTTTGCTGCAAGTTAAGCTCTTTCCCATGCTGGGTAATATTTCCGGTTCCCTTTCTGAGGGTATGTCTGCTTCAGGCTTGGGTGGTGGTGTTTTCGGTCAGTCTGGGGAGGATGTTAATCTTGATAATTTGTTTTTTGCGTTGATCATGATTCAGGCTCTTTTTGCCGGTATTATGGTAGGTAAGTTTTCAGAGGGTACTGTCAAGCAGGGTTTGCTGCATTCATTGATTTTGATGACTGTTTCTGCGTTGATAGTTACAACTGTTAAAGGAGGTATTTGATATGAACAAGAAAGGTGCTGCTTCACACGTCGATTGGGCGATTAGTATTGGTTTGTTTGTTGTTTACGTTCTTTTGCTGTTTATTTTCTTGAAGCCAGGTAGTCAGCCAGTTTACTCGCAGAGTAATCTGGTTAAGATTGTTGAGTCTAATTTCAATGCTGAGGGCAGGTACACTATTGAGAAGACTCCTGTTTTTATCAGGCCTGTTCCGAATGATTTCCCCTCTGCCCCGGGAGATTACCAGCTGGTTATTGAGAAGGCTGATCTTCCGTTTGAAGGTGCTGATGAGGACAACTTCTCTCTGCAGCTTACGAATAACAGTGAGGTTCTTTTTGAGGTTGTTATAAATGACGCTCCTTTGGCTGATTCCTTGAGGTTCAACTCCACTTTTGACGGTAACAATAAGCCTTATGCTTTCAACCTTTTGTATTCCGCTGAGCATGAGTATTCCAGGTCGGGTATGCAGTCTGACTCAGACCCTCTCCGTAACAACATACCTGATAACAGGATTAACTTCACCTACAGCCTTGGTATTAAGGAGATGGTTTCTGGCTTCTCTTCTGAGAAGTTGGCCAAGATTCAGAATGATTACGGGACCCTCAAGACACGCTGGAATTTCCCTGTTGACCGTGACTTCTCCGTTGTCATTACGAAGATGGAGAGCAATGAGATTTTGAAGGAGATTAATGATATCCAGGTCCCTCCTAACGTGAATGTCTTCGCTAACACCTATATGGATTGGCTGCTTGGGTCGAATCTTACCTTTTCGCCGGTCAACGTTACCATAAGGGTTTGGTGAGTAAAACTTATATAATCCATTATTTTTTATTCTTTTATGGATAAAAGCGGTTTTTTGAAGACTTTGGAGGCTATTCTTGCTATTATCCTCATTCTTGTCGTTGTTTATACCATTATTCCCAAGTATGTTGAGCCCAAGCCCGAACCGCCTCTGGCTGTTCAGGATGCAGAGCGTTTTGTCATTTCTGACATAACGAATGATGATGCCCTTAGGGCTTTGATTATTGACTCTACTGACAACGCTGTTCTGGCGAGTACTGTTGAGGCACATATCCGTGAGCGTATGCCCGTCAACTATGACTTCACCTGTGCTATATGCCCCCAGACTAGTTCGTGCATTGTTCTAACCCCTCTTGATAAGGCTGTTTACATGAGTGACGTTTTTGTTGCTTCAACGATGGGCGTTCCTCTCGCTCAGCAGAAGCCTAAAATTGTTCGTTTCTGGATGTGGAATAAGCCGACGCCTGCTGATCAGTCTATTGCTACGAACAAATGTACAGTGATTTAGATGAGGTTCAAGTTCTTCTCCCATACTGCTGATGCGAAGTTTCAGGCTTATGGTAAGGGTCTTGATGAGGCTTTTTCCAATGCTGCTCTTGCCATGTTTTCCATAATGGTTGATACTAAGTCTGTCGATAAGAAGGTTGCGAAGAAGGTTTCTGTTTCTGCCTCCGATCTTAATTCTCTCTTGTATAAGTTTCTTGAGAAGTTGCTTTTTTTTCTTGACACTAAGTTTTTTCTCCTTGCTGATGTTAAGAAGATGAAAGTGGTTGAGAAGAAGGGTAGGTTTTACCTCGATGCTGTCGTTGTCGGTGATAAGTTCAGGGAGAAGTATGAATTGCTTGGCTCTGTCAAGGCAGTTACTTACAACCAGATGTTCGTCAAGAAGGTGAAAGGTAAGTATGTTTTGCAGGTTGTTGTGGATTTGTGACTAATTCTCGCAGTTTTTGCATAGTGTTTGTCCGCATTCCTTGTTTTTGAATTTCCATTTCAGTGCCCATTTTTTTATGTGGTCTACCCTTACGACAAGGTCATTGCCGCTTTCAGTTAGTGAGTATTCGCATTTTATTGGTATGGTTGAGTTGTCCACCTCTTTTTTTATAAGCCCCTCTTTTTCCAGCTCTTTTAGTCTGGTCGAGAGTATTTTTGGTGTTATTTCTTCCATCCCCTTTTTTATCTCCATGAATCTCTTTTTTCTTTTCCCTTTGTATATTTCGAGCAGTATAGGTACTGTCCATTTTTTTCCTATGATGTTCATCGTTTTGTATATTACGCATTCTCTCATGGTATCAACATAGAAACTTACTAGTATTTAAATAAGTATCTATTTTATACCTGATATAAAAAGTATAGGTATTAAAATGGTTAGGAGAAAAATTATCAGGATAGACGAAGAGAAGTGCAACGGCTGCGGCTTGTGCATTCCCAACTGCCCTGAAGGCGCTTTGCAGGTTATTGATGATAAGGCTAGGTTGGTTAGTGATTTGTTTTGTGATGGGCTGGGTGCTTGCCTAGGTCACTGTCCTGTTGATGCCATAACTGTTGAGGAAAGGGATGCTGAGCCTTATGATGAGAGGAAGGTTATGGAGAACATTGTGAAGCAGGGTAAGAATACCGTAAGGGCGCATCTGAAGCATCTCAGGGAGCATAATGAGATGAAGTTTTTTGATGAAGCAATTGGTTTCTTGAAAGAAAAAGGTATGGAAAAAGATTTTGAGGAGGTTGGGAATATGAAAGAACAGCATTCGCATGGTGGCTGCCCTGGCAGCGCAATTAGAGAGATTAAAAAATCTGGCATTCAAAGCGATACTGAATCAGAATCAGCACTGGCCCAGTGGCCTGTTCAGCTTAGCTTGCTTCCAGTCCAAGCTCCTTTCTTTAACAACGCGCATCTGTTGGTTTCTGCTGACTGTGTCCCTTTTGCCAATGCAAACTTCCATTCGAAGCTTCTTAACGGCAAATCACTTGTAGTGGGATGTCCCAAGCTTGACGACGTTGAAGCCTACCAAGAGAAACTAACTGAGATATTCAGGAATAATAAGATTAAGAGTGTTACGGTTGCTATTATGGAGGTTCCGTGCTGTTCCGGCCTGTTGCATGCTGTTAAAGCAGCTGTTGAGGAGAGCGGCAAAGACATTCCTGTTATACATGAAGTTGTGGGTATTGATGGTGTTATTAAGTGACCATAATCAATGTTTGTTAAGAAATAAATCAAATTTCCTTCTCGAGGACTAAATCATAATCATCAAACCCCTCTCTACGGTAAAATTCAATTGCATGTTTATTTAGGGCGGATGCGACAACTTTTACTCTTTTTATTTTTTTGGACTTGCACCATTTTATGAATTCTTGGAATAATTGTTTCCCTATACCCTTGCTCCTAAATTCTTCAAGAACAAGCATATTTTCTGCTTCTGCAATTCTTGATACATTACGATACTCTTCTGCTTCAGATATAGCACCAACTAAATAGCCCACAACCTTACCATTAAATAAGGCAACTAAAGCACAATCATTCTTTATTCTCTCTTTAAAATAGTCCTCACCTTCTTTCTGAATCGGGAATTTAGGATTAATGGTTGGGTCAAATTCTTTATGTTCTTTCTCGCAAAGTTGGAGATTCAAGTTTTGAATATCCTTCAGATGATTAATTGTGGCTGGTTCAATTCTGATTTGCATGCATGTATTAAAGAGAAGGATTTTATTAAATTATCTATAATGGTGCAACGTATGATTAGTTACCAATAACTATTTAAAATCTACAGTGCAATATTTTTTTATGGAACCAAAGAAAATAAGCGAAAATGTTTGGCAGATAGAAAAACAGGGTAAGATGTTGGTCCCAGCCTTAATCTTTGCTTCTGATGTCTTGATGCAAAAAATCAAGGAAGACAGGACTTTGCAGCAGGCAGCTAATGTAGCCACCCTTCCAGGTATAATAAAGCACTCGCTTACCATGCCTGATGCTCACGAGGGATATGGATTCCCAATTGGTGGTGTTGCTGCTTTTGACATGGAAGAAGGCATAATCTCACCTGGCGGAGTTGGTTATGATATCAACTGCGGTGTCCGCTTGCTGAGGACAGATTTCACAGAGAAGGATATTCATGACAAGAGGAAGGAGCTGTTGAATGAGATCTTCAAAGAGGTTCCTGCTGGTGTTGGTCGTGCTGGTATCACAAAGCTTTCTAAGGATATATTGTTGGATGTTCTTGAGAATGGTGCTGAGTGGGCTTTGAAGAATGGTTATGGTAATAAGGAGGATTTGAAGCGTTGTGAGGAGACTGGCAGGATTAAGGGTGCGAGTTCCAAGGATGTTTCCCCAACTGCCCTTGCTCGTGGCATGCCTCAGCTCGGTACTCTTGGTTCCGGTAATCATTTCTTGGAATTCCAGAAGGTTGATAAGATATATGATGATAAGATAGCCAAGTCGTTTGGCATTGATTCTGTTGGTCAGGTTACTGTTATGATCCATTGCGGTTCCCGTGGCCTTGGTCATCAGGTTGCTTCTGATTACATCCAGAAGATGGAGTCAAAGTATGGTTTCAGTCATCTTGCTGATAGAGAATTAGTTAATGCCCCCATTAATTCTGATTTAGGAAAACAATATTATTCTGCTATGTGTTGTGGTATCAACTATGCTTTCTGCAATCGCCAGATGATTGCCCATTGGGTTCGTGATGTTTTCAGGAAGGTTATGGGTTCTTCTGATGGTATGGATATGGTCTATGATGTCTGCCATAATCTTGCTAAGTTTGAGGATCATGTTGTTGATGGTAAGAAAGTCCAGGTTTGTGTTCACAGGAAGGGTGCTACCCGTTCTTTTGGTCCTGGTAGGGATGAGATTCCTGATGTTTACAGGAAGATTGGTCAGCCGGTTATAATCCCAGGTTCTATGGGTACTGCTTCCTATCTTTTGGTGGGTACTAAGAAGGCTGAGGAGGTTTCCTTTGGTTCCACTGCTCATGGTGCTGGTCGTGTTGCTTCAAGGTCTGCTGCTTTGCGCCAATTTAGAGGTGAGGAGATTGTTGAGAGGTTGGGTAAGAGGGGTATTGAGGTTAAGGGTGCTTCTATGAAGGGTCTTGCTGAGGAGGCTGATGAGGTTTACAAGGATGTTGATGAGGTTGTTAGGGTTTCTCATGATGTTGGTCTTGGCAGCAGGGTTGCCCGTATGGTGCCTTTAGGCGTTATGAAGGGCTAATTTATCAGTTATAGCAGCGAAATATTTAATAACCCCCTCGTCATAATCCATATCTATATAAAAACTGGTGATTGAATGATTAAGAATCTAACGGACTTTTTGAACAAACTTCTTGGTGGCATGTTTAAGAAAAAGAAGCTGATTAAGCTTGGTATTTACGGCCCACCTAATGCTGGTAAGACTTCTATCGCAAACAGAATCTGCCAAGATTGGCTTGGTCAGGAGATGGGCACTGTTTCTCCCATACCTCACGAGACTAGGGAGATTTGCATCAAGGAGAAGATTGAGATTAAGTCTGGCAGTAAGAGCCTTGCATTTAATCTCGTTGACACTCCAGGCATTGCTACGAAGATTGATTATGAGGATTTCTTGAAGTACAAGATGAGTCCTAAGGCTGCTAAGGAGAGGGCTAAAGAGGCCACTAAGGGTGTTATCGATGCTATTAAGTGGTTGGATGACATGGATGCTGTTATCGTTGTTCTTGATTCGACAAAGAACCCTTACTCTCAGGTTAACATCACTATTCTCGGTAATCTCGCTGCCAGAAACATTCCTGTTCTGGTGGCTGCCAATAAGGTTGACTTGAGGAAGGCTAATGTTAAGAAGGTGGAGGCTGCTTTCCCGCAGTACCAGGTTCTTGGTATTTCTGCTTTGAAGGGTCAGAACATTGACGAGTTTTATAAATCATTGACAAGGTTGGTGAAATAAATGTTGACGTTGCAGTTTGTTCCGTATCATGAGGTTGAGTCCTTGAATGAGGATTCTAAGATTAAGAAGTTGCTTGACATTGTTAAGGAGGATAAGATTGTTCTTATGCAGGGCAGGTTGACTCCTGCTGAGGAGTCTATGCTGATTCAGAAGACTATGGAGAGTGTTGATAGGAAGTTCCGTGGTATTGAGTTGTGCACAATTTATCCCGAATATAAGAAGAAGCAGAAGTTGCAGAATGGTTTGAAGAAGATGATGGCGAAGCTTTTGCTCGGTAACCGTGAGGGTGTTACCATTATAGGTCCTGCTTCTATTGTTAAGGAGATCAAGCGTGACCCGAACAAGGTTGAGCTGTTGACTAATTACATTCCTAAAAAATCTAGGAGGAAGTAATGCCCCATCAGTGTGTCCGTTGCGGAAAGCTTTATCAAGATGGTTCTAACGAATTGCTGAAGGGTTGCTCTTGCGGCGGTCGTTTCTTTTTCTACATGAAGAACAAGGATGTTGACCGTGCCAAGGAGCTGACTGTTGAGTTGACGCAGGAGGATAAGGAGAAGATTGAGAAGGATGTCATGGACATCGTTGGTGAGAATTTTGATGATACCCAGCCTGTCATTCTTGACATTGAGAGCATTCGTGTTCTGAAGCCGGGTCAGTATGAGCTTGACCTTGTTGACCTGTTCAAGGGTGAACCTTTGGTTTACAAGTTGGAGGATGGCAAGTATGTTGTTGATCTTCTCGGCACTTTTGAGATTCTAAAAAATAAGAAGAAAGAAGAAAAAAGCAGTTAGAGTGTTGGGTTGCTTCTTATCGCTAACTGGTACACTATCCATATGACGAGTAGCGCTAGGAAGAACGGCACCATGACTGACATTATCGCTTTTATTTTCTTCATGTTGTTCAGCGTTTCTATAGTCACTATGCTTATTATTATCCCCCATATGAGCACTGCCCAGTTTAGTATTTCGCCAAGTACTGGCACTATTAGTAATAGCCACAGCCAGCACATTACTGCTGCGTGCGATAATACTCTGAAGTGTTCGACGTATGGTCTTGTTCCACCGAATAGTTTTACGAATACGTAGAGCATTCCCGTCCCGAGTACGAAGAATACGAGTGTGAACAGTGGTGCCATAAGGAGCGCTTGTACGTAACCTTCAACTCCGTACAGCCCTACGACTGAGAGCAGTCCTGCTATGAGTAGTATGATTATTCCACTTGTTGTTGCTTTTTTGTCTTTTGCTATTGCTTTTATTGAGCTTTTTTTGAGTCCTATTATTTTTATGCCTTCTTTAATATATTTTAAAAAATTCATTTTTAGACCCTCCTTTTGTATCATAATTTAAGAATTGGTATTATTTAAATATTATGTATCTCTATCTCCCCGAAATGCTCCTTCTGCACTAGGTTTATCTTTCCCTGCGTGTCCAGGTGTAATAACGGTAGGAGTGTCAGTATCTTATCCTCTTTCCTGTCGCTTGGTACCAGTCTTGTGAATGTTACCGGTTCTCTTTGTTGGAAGAATCCCATTATCTTGTCATATATGTCCTTTATCAGTTTTGATACCTCCACTTTCCTTTCCGGTATTTGGGGCATCGTATACCCTCTCTCTTCTCTCATCTTCCTTACTACCCTTCTCTGGTTTACTTCCAGGGCTTTCTGCAGGGCATTCATCAGGTCTTGTATGCTTACTTTTCTCTTTCTTGTCTGCGGTGTTTTTATTGTGAGTTTTGGCAGTTCATCTTTGCCCAGCCTATGCACCTCTTCTAAGTCTCCTAGGGATAGCTCTTCTTCTCCTGTGTTGAACAGGTAACTATCAAATCCTGCTATGTCTTCTTCCATGAGTTTGTGTGATTTTATTTTGAGCAGTATTGCCGATGCGAGTAATACTTTTCCTGATATGAAGAAGTTCATCTCCTGCAGCTTGTTTACAGTTTCTATGTATTTCTGTGTTAATAGTGATATGTCTATGTCCCACGGGTCCATCTGTTCCGTTCTAATCAGATCGTAGATTATGGTCTGCCAGGTAATCTCATCTTCCTGTATGAGCATTTGGAATAGTCTGTCTTGCATGTTTGCATCCTTCTCTTTGTTTTGTTTGTTTATTAATTTTTTCAATTAGAAATATATGTTATTATGCAAGAATTTTTATATACTTGTAGGCATAATTAGGATTGGGGGTGGTTATGTTTGTTAGGAGGTGGTTTTGGTTTCTTTTCATACTTGCTGCTGTTTTGGTTTGGGCAGTTGTTGATCTTGTTGGTGATTTGGGTAGTTCTTGGCAGTGTTCGCAGGTTCTCGCACTACGTTCGCAAAGTCAACTATACTTATGTCAACATGACCTCTTGATTTAGAACTAGCCTATTTCTTTTCTGAGAATACGGTGTAGCCGCAAGTTCCGCAGGTCATCCTGTTCTTGTGTTTTGCGAGGAAGACCCCTGCTCCGCATCTTGGGCATATTGGTTCCCTTTCTACAGAATTCCCGCTTACCTTGTACTTCGAGTATTTCTTGCTTGGTTTCTTGTTTTTTACGCTTTTCTTTGGCATTTTTTATTCCTTCTTAGCTTCTTTCTTTTCTTTCTTCTTTGCCTTCTTTTTTATCTCTTCTATTCTCTTGAGGTCATCGACGTTCTTGTATATGTGTGCTATAACCTTTGATTTTCCTACGCCGTATTTCTGGTAGATGTGCCTTATCGCTACGTTCTCTTCCCCCACTTTCATCTTCTCTGCCACTGCTTTTTTTATCTCTGCTTCGGATGGTGTCTTCTGTTTTTCGTTGTCTATCTCGAAGCTTACTCTTTTCCTCTTAAGCAGCGTTACTTCCTTTTCTTCTAGTGGTGCGAGTTTCATCTTACCTTTATCACGTATTCTCCCTGCTGTGTTAGGTTTATTTTTTTTGCTATGTCTGATTTGTTAGCGTCAAGTATGTTGATTCTTCCCTGCCAGTTTTCGCTGAAGTCCGAGCCCTTGCATATCGGGCATTCGCCTCCCTTAACGAATATTTTGCATTTTCTGCATACTTTTCTTGTCATTTTATTTCTTTCCTTTCTCCTTTCCTTTTTCCTTCTCTTTTTTTGGTGGTGCTTTTTCCGACCTTTCTTTCTTTTTCATGTCCTCTTCAATCCATTTGAGGTTTCCGAGTGAGGGCTGTCTCATCGTCAGCCCTATTTTCGGGTTAGTGGGTTCCTTGTAGCTTATTGCTATTATTCTTGCCTTGCACAAATCTCCCACTTTGAGTATCCTTTTTGATTCCTTTCCTGTTAGTACGTTTGATTTGCTAAAGCTTACGAAGTCGTCCATTGTCTGGCTGACGTGGATCATTCCGTCTATCGCCCCTATCTCTATGAATGCCCCGAAGTCTGTTATGTCTGTTATCCTTCCGTAGACCACTTCTTGCAGTTCTGGTCTGAATGCTACGAGCTTGAATGTAGTTTCGTAGTATGCCGCTCCGTCCCCAGGAACAATTACTCCATCTCCTATTTCTCCAACTTCGGATACGGCTATTACTACTCCCAGGTCCTTTGATATGTAACCGTCATACTCCTGGTTTAGTCGTTTTAGTACCGCTTCTTTGGTCGGTTCTTTGAAAGATGTTGGCGGTACTCTCACGTGTCCTTTGACTTCTAGTTCGTAGAACATTTTATTTCTTAATGCTTTTATTAGCTTTTTAAACCTTTCGTTTGGTCCTCTGAAAACGATAATTTTATATACGATTTTGGTTTATTCTAGGTTAACTCACACGAGAAAAAGAGGTTTGTTATGCATACAAAAAAGATAAAGGGCAATACTTATTATTATACTACTTTCCGCAAGGGCAATGAGCACAGGACCGTCTATCTAGGTTCTGATGAGGGTGTTGCACGCCAGAAGGAAGAGGCTGTGAAGGCGGGGGAGGCCTATTATGAGCCTTCTGAGAACCCCAGGAGTTCGCGTCGTTTTTGGCTGTTTTTCATCGTCCTTTTGCTGTGTGGGTTAACGTTTTTCTTTGTTAAGTATGAGGTCACCGGCAGCTATTTTGGAGCCCCTTATGTGGGTTGGGTTACTGGTGATGTTGCGCGTGATGTTGCTGACTTCACGGTCCCTGATGACCTGATTAAGGTTGCGATGAAGCAGAGGGAGGATTTCAAGCGTGTTATCAGGATTAGCAACACTGGCAGCAAGTACCTTGCCATGACTGTTAATTCTAACCTTGGCAATCTTGTCCGTATTCCTGAGTCAAAGTTTACTCTGCCTATAGGCTATACTAAGGATGTTGAGTTGTTTTTCTCTGCTCCTCAGAACATTGAGCCTGGTGTTTATGCCGGTAAGATTATGTTTAATTCTGAGAGCCTTCAGGATTCTTCTTTCACTGTTGTTGAGGTTGAGTCTGTTAATGTGTTGTATGACCTCACCGTCAGCATTCCTAATCAGTTTAGGAATATTGTGAGGGGTCATGACCTTGTTTTCAACGTCCGCCTGTTTAATTTTGATAAGGTCCCTAATGATGTTACTCTTTATTACATGGTGAAGGATTTTAATGGTGATACTATTTATGAGATTTCTGAGACTGTCCACTTGGAGTCTGAGGTTTCTTTCACTAAGACCATTACTCTTCCGAATAGCATTAAGGAGGGTAATTATGTTTTGGCTGCTCGTGTTGCTGGCAAGGAGTCTGTTGGTACCTCGACTGCTTTGTTTGATGTAGTGGGTAACAATGAGGAGTCTCCTGCAGCATTTGCTTTTGACATAAATGACTACATGATGATTTTCATCCTTGTCCTGATCACTCTTGTCTTTGTTGTCGTTGTGACAACCTTGTTGGAGTACAGGAGGTTGAGGCATATTGAGTTCCGTGATGAGTTGAGGGTTTCGAGGTACAGGCCTCAGGAGCCTGTTGTTATCAGGAAGCAGTCTCCTATGGCAATACTTATGTCTGCGATTGCTAAGAAGATGCTGGCTCCTAAACCTAAGATTAAGGAGAAGATTATTGTTAAACCCCCTGTTATTATCAAGCAGAAGCCTAAGATTATTGTTAAGGAGAGGGGTAGGTCTGGTATCTCAATGTTCTTCAAGGCTCTTGCCAGGAAGATTAAGGAGAGGCCTAAGATTAAGAAGGAAATTGTTGTTAAGCCTCAGGTTATAATCAGGGAGAAGCCGGCGAAGATTGTTATTAGGGAGAAGCCGAAGTTGGTTTTCAGGAACAGGAAGCCTTCTGGGATCTCTGTTTTCTTCAGCACTCTTGCCAGGAAGATTAAGGAGAGGCCTAAGATTAAGAGGGAAGTGATTGTCAAGTATAAGGAGATTAAGGTTAAGCCTGAATTGCCAAAGCCGAAAGAGATTCCGAGGCCGAAGGCGGTTGTTGAGGTTGAGCGTAAGCCTTTCTTGCCCGGTATTTTGGGAAAGTCTGAGGAGCCTGTTAAGGTTAAGGCCAAGCAGGAGAAGCTGACGCTTCCGAAGCCGGAGGAGACTAAGCCGTCTGCATTGAAGTCTTTCTTCTCAGGTTTCAAGTCTAAGCATGATGTTGAGGTCAAGGAGGATATTAAGACTGTCTCGCCTCTTGGTATTTTCAAGCATAAGTTGGAGCTTGCTGAGGAGCCCGTCAAGAAGAAATCTGAGGAGTTGGAGTTCCCTCATCTTAAGTCTCCTGTCCTTACAAGAAGGCAAGTCCTCGAGGAGGGTGAGAAGCTTGCTAAGGTTTCTGGCAAGTATCAGCATAATCTGAAGTATCGTGCTCCTGTTGTTGAGAAGGTTAAGAAGTCTTATGTTTCTAAGGGTGAGCGTGAGTTGGCCAAGCAGCAGGAGTTGCTGAAGAAGAAGTTGGACAGTTTATATTAGCTGCAGGTGTTTTTTCTGTCTTACCACTATTATGTGCCCTTTTATTTTCTTTTTTAGCTCCTTGTCTTGTGTTGCTATTATTGTGTTGTTGTCAGACAGGTTTTTTATTTTCTCGTCTACGTTTTTGCCGTCCGCCTTCAGAATGCCCATCTTTTCGATCATCTTTAGTCCGAATTTTGCTGCTTCCCTGTCCCTAATTTTATTTTCTTTTGCTATTTTTTCCAGTTCCTCTTTTGTTCCTTCTGCTGTGCATAGTTTGTATGACTCGTCTATTATCCTTGAGAGTTCTTTTCCTAGGTCTATGTTGTTTTTTGCTGTTTCTATTATGAAGTTTGTGTCTAGGATTATTCTTTTCATATTGTTTTCTATTTTTTGGTTCTTTTAAATCTTTATATGGAAGAAAAAGTGTTTAGTTTGCACATTTGCAGGCCTTGTATCCCTTGTTCAGGGCCTTTGTTTTTGTTTTGAACTTTATGCTGTTTCTTGGTTTTATGTTTTTTGCGAATGGGCAGTTTGTGGTGTGGAATTTGTTCCCGTCCTTGGCTGCTATGAATGTTTTTTTTGCTCTTTTGGCAACCCTGAATGTGTCCAGCTTTGTTTTTTCTGTTCTTGCGTCGATTTCTTTCATCCTGTCATAGAGCTTTGTTTCATTGGCATCCAGCCTGCTTAGAAGTTCGATCATCCTTGTTTGTGATTTGCTTATCGCTAAGAAGTCTTCTTGCAGTTGTATTATGTCGCTTTTTGCTCTTCCGAAAGAGTGGGTTATGTTCTCTTCTAGCCTGTTCATATTGACCCCCTATAAAACTACTGATAGGTGGTAAAAACTACTATTTAAACGTTTCGTTTGGCATTTACAGAAAAGCTTTTAATCTTGGGTCCTATGGTAAAACTATGCAATTGGGTGGCAACATAGAGTTGGAGGGTTTTGAAAGCCTCGAGCCCGCATTGTTGGTTGTAGTCAAAAAGATGGTGGGTAGTCAGGCAAGGAAGATTTCTGAGAACGGTGTTGATTTTGAGAAGCTTAAGATCTGTCTTAACTCAAATGATAAGGATGCTTGTGAGGTGTCTGCTAACCTTGTCTTCAAAGGGAATAATTTTGATGCCTCCGTCACTGAGCACAACCTGTTTTTTGGCATCGATAAAGTTTTCAAGAAGCTCGTTGCAGCCATCACTTCTTAATAAGAAAGATTTATAAATTACTCCTTTACTACTATTGGTATGGCTAAACGTGTAGGGGGTTTTAGGAGAAAGACTAGGAGCAAGCTTAAGAAGCCTGTTCGCGCTAGGGGCAAGATTGTCATCAAGAACTTCTTTAGGGAGTTCAAGTCTGGTGATAAGGTCTTGTTGAAGGCAGAGCCCGCTGTTCAGAAGGCCATGTACTTCCCGCGTTATCATGCCAAGACAGGGACTGTCCAGGGCAAGAGGGGAAGGTGCTATGAAGTTAGCATAATGGATGGTGGCAAGAGGAAGATGCTTGTTATACATCCCGTTCATTTAAGGAAGGTTTGATATGCCAGATCTCAAGATAATTTCGGAAACTCCTCTTAGTATGGTTGATACTAAGGAGAAATTGAAGGAAATCAAGAAGCGTGATACTGAGCTTGGTACCAAGGCTTCGAAGTCTAACGAGTACCTTGCAGCCTTTGTTCATATAGAGAAGAAGAAGGCTGATGACCTCGCTGCCAAGATTAACACGCTTAACATTCCAAGGCTGAGGGACAGGCACGTGGTCAAGATTATTGACATGATGCCCCAGGACCTTGAGAGCCTGAAGGTTATATTCACTGGAGACAATATTACAATCAAGCCGGAAGACTTGAAGAGAATACTTGATGTGATTAAGGAAAATGCATAGTTTAGAAAAAGATGAGAAGCACGAAGGAAGAATACGCGATTATTTTGGATTTCCTTCCGCACGGCTATCCGTTCGACCCGAGGCCGATACACCGGAAGACTGCTATAGCTCAGTCTATAGGCCAGTCTCATTTTGTTCTGCTTGAGCTTGTCCCGAAGAAGGGTATTTCCGTCCAGCCAAACGAGATTGTTTATATTGGCGACGGTAAGAGGGATAAGATTCATCACATATTGGGTAGGGTTAGTCTTGATAAGCTGACCCAGACTGCTCGTGGGGAACTTGATATAATTATTCACGATCTTGTTAAGAAGAACGAGTCTAGATTCATTAAGTTCTTTAATGAATCAGCCCCTATTAACACCAGGCGTCATCAGATTGAGTTGCTGCCTGGCATAGGTAAAAAACACATGTGGGAGATCATTGAGCAGCGTGGGCAGAAGCCTTTTGAGTCCTTTGAAGACATCAAGCATCGAGTGAAGCTTATGCCCGACCCGGAGAAGACAGTGATAAAGCGTATTCTCATGGAGTTGAATAACGAGGACAAGTACAAGCTTTTTGTAGATTCCCCGCTTGCGTAAGTTTTTTAAAGGTATTGATTTCCTATGTTTCTTGTTTTAAGATGGATAAACCTAAAGAATTCAAGCAGTTGGTAAGAATTGGCGGTGCTGACATACCTGGTGGTAAGCAGCTTTATCACGCGCTCTGCCGCATTAAGGGAGTCAGCTATAGCTTCAGTAATGCCATTTGCATCACTCTTAATCTTAACAAGAGGATGCCTATTGGTGATATGAGCGATTCCGACCTTAAGAAGGTTGAGGATGTTCTTAGTGATCCTTCCAAGTACAATATCCCGTCGTGGATGGTTAACAGGAGGAAGGATTATGATGAGGGTACTGATAAGCACATAATATCCACTGACATTAAGTTCAGGAGGGATTTTGACATTAAGCGTTTGAAGACTATAAGGGCATACCGTGGTATGAGGCACGCGTTGGGTCTTCCTGTCCGTGGTCAGAGCACAAGGTCTCACTTTAGGACTGGAGGCACAGTAGGTGTCAAGAAGAAAGCCGGTGTGAAGAAGGGTAAGGTGTAAGATGGGGGATCCTAAAAGAACTCGTAAGAAGTATGAAACTCCTATGCACCCGTGGTTCGGGCCTAGGATTCAGGAAGAGAAGGTTCTCCTGAAGGATTATGGTCTCAAGAATAAAAAAGAAATCTGGAAGATGTCCTCTTTGTTGAAGAGGTTTAAGGCTCAGGCTAAGGTTCTTACTGCTCGTGAGACTCCCCAGGCTGAGAAGGAGAGTATGCTTTTGATTGCTAAGTTGAACAGGTTGAGTCTTGTCTCGCCTAAGGCTAAGATGGAGGATGTCCTCGACCTTAACCTGAAGGATGTACTTGATAGGAGGTTGCAGACTATTGTCCATCAGAAGGGTCTTGCTAAGAGCATTAAGCAGTCCCGTCAGTTGATTGTTCATGGTCATATTTTTGTTGGTGATAAGAAGGTTAGCGTTCCTTCATACCTCGTTCCCGTCGAGGAAGAGGCTAAGATAACGTTTGATGCCAGTTCCCCTTTTTCGGATCCTGAGCATCCTGAGCGTTTTGTTCCTAAGAAGCCTGTTGAGGTTAAGACCCAGCTGACTCTGGAGAAGAAGGAAGAGAAGGCTGGTGAGAAGAAAGAGGAGAAGAGGGAAGATAAGAAGAAGGAGGTTAAGAAGGCTCCTAAGAAGGAAGCCAAGAAGGTAAAGAATGAATCCGTACCAAAGTAAAAGCAGGGTTCCGAGGGAAGCCTTGAAGTGGGGTATTGCTCATATTTATTCCTCTTATAACAACACTATTATTCACATTACTGATATTACCGGTGCTGAGACTATCTCTAAGGCTTCTGGTGGTATGGTTGTTAAGGCTCATAGGTTGGAGTCAAGCCCTACTGCTGCGATGAGCGCTGCAAAGCGTGCTGCTGAGGAATCCATAGAGAAGGGTATCAACGCTGTTCATATTCGTATTAGGGCTCCTGGAGGTCATAACGGTCCTACCAATCCGGGTCCGGGTGCTCAGGCTGCCATCAGGGCTCTTGCCCGTGTTGGTTTGAAGATTGGTATTATTGAGGATGTCACCGCTCTTCCTCACGATGGTTGCAGGAAGAAGCATTTGAGGCGTGGCAGGAGAGTGTGAGGTGAATTTATGGAAATGAAGTTGTTGAGCAAGGATGATGAGAGGATTGTTCTTCTTGTCAAGGATGCTGATGTTACTTCGATGAACACTCTGCGTAGGCTGATAATGAACAATGTTCCTACTCTTGCGATTGAGGATGTTACTTTCTTGAAGAACTCCTCTGCTATGTATGACGAGTTCATCGCGCATCGTCTTGGTTTGGTTGCTTTGAAGACCGACCTGAAGTCTTATACCATGCCTGATAAGTGCAAGTGTAAGGGTAAGGGTTGTGCTCACTGTCAGCTTGTCATGTCTTTGAAGGCGCAGGGTCCTGGCACTGTTTATGCTGAGGAGATTTCCTCTAAGGATCCTAAGGTCAAGCCCGTCTTCGCTAAGACTCTTATTGTTAAGCTTTTGAAGAAGCAGGTTCTGGAGTTTGATGCCATCGCTGTTCTCGGCACTGGCAAGGACCACATGAAGTTCTCTCCAGGTCTTGTTTATTATCAGTCATACCCCATTATCAAGGTGGGTAATGTTAAGAACCCTGAGGAGATTGCGGCTGTCTGCCCGACGAAGGTGTTTGAGGTTAAGAACGGCAAGCTTGTTGTGGACGAGGAGAAGTGCATACTTTGCCTTGCTTGTGCTGAGGCCTCTTCCGAGATTAAGATTGATGGCAGCAAGAAGGATTTCATATTTACAGTAGAGTCATACGGCCAGCTTTCACCCAATGAGATGGTTACGAAAGCCTTTGACGTCTTCGACGAGAAGCTTGATGAATTTGCTGAGCTCGTGGGGGATCTCAAGTAAGACTCTCGCTCGTATGCGGGAGTGCCGGAGTGGCCAAACGGACATGGTTGAGGGCCATGTGGCTTAGTGCCTGCGCAGGTTCGAACCCTGTCTCCCGCACTTAGAGGTTATAAAATGATGAGAAGAAGTGGACCAACAAACGCGAACTTGAAGAGTCTCATTAGGGATTTGAGGAAGTTGGCTAGGAAGGAGAAGGTTAATGTTTGGTCTAGGTTGGCTTCTGATCTTGCGAAGCCTACCAGGTCTCGTCGTGAGGTTAACCTCTTTACCGTTGATTTGTACGCTAATGATGGTGAGACTGTTGTTGTTCCCGGCAAGGTCCTGGGGACTGGTGATGTCTCAAAGCCTGTCTCTGTTGCTGCTTTCCGCTTTTCAGATTCTGCAAAGGAAAAGATTGTTAAGGCTAAGGGGAAGGTTTTCACGATTCAGGATGTTATGAAGTCTAACCCTAAAGGAAAGAATGTGAGGATTTTGGGATGATAATCAACGCTGAGAATTTGATTTTGGGAAGGCTCGCAAGTGTAGTTGCTAAGAAGGCCCTGCTTGGTGAGACCATCGACATTGTTAATGCTGAGAAGGCTGTTGTTTCAGGGCAGAGGTTGAAGACCCTGGAGCATTACAGGACGAAGCAGGTTAGGGGTTACGCATTGCACGGCCCTTATTTCCCAAAGGATCCCTTGAGGATGGTCAAGAGGACTATTCGTGGCATGCTTCCGTATAAGCAGGAGAAGGGTAGGGAAGCTTTTGAGAGGGTTAAGTGTTATGTTGGTGTTCCTAAACAGTTTGAGGGTAAGAAGTTTGAGACTGTTAAGGAGGCTGATTGTTCTAAGGTTTACAGGACAAAGTTTATAACTATCGCTGAGATTTCAAAGCACGTCGGTCATAGAAGATGAAGAAGGTCATTAACACTTCAGGAAAGAGAAAGCATGCTGTAGCCCGAGCTACATTAAAGCCTGGTAAGGGTCTTGTTAGGATCAATAGTATGTTACTGGATAATTACAATCCTGCTCTTGCTCGTTACAGAATCCAGGAGGCTTTGCAGCTTGCCGGTGATGTTGCCAAGAAGGTTAACATTTCAGTCAATGTTTTCGGTGGTGGTTGGCAGGCTCAGAGTGAGGCTGCAAGATTAGCCATAGCACGTTCACTTGTTGAGTTCACAGGTAGTAAGGAATTGAAAAAGACATATCTTGATTATGATAAGCATCTTTTGATTGCTGATGTTCGTAGTAATGAGCCTAATAACCCTAACGACTCTAAGCCTAGAAGGAAGCGTCAGAAGTCGTACAGGTAAGCCGATTATTGAAAAAATTTAAAACCTATGGAGGAAAAGTTTTGGTATGATAATTCCAATCCGTTGTTATTCGTGCGGGAAGCCTATTGGCCATCTCTATGAGGAGTATGTAGAGAGGACTTCAAAAGGGGAGGATCCTAAGAAGGTTATGGATGATTTGGGCCTTAAGCGTTATTGCTGCAGGGCTGGTTTCTTGGGTCATGTTGATCTTATAGATACTGTCGCTCAGTTCAAGAAGAGCTAATGTTTATGAAACCTGCCATCCTCTTGTACGGTTCTAGTGATCGGAATAAGGATATGTTTTATTCTACTAAATATATGACTTCGTCCCCTTTTGTTTTTCTAATTATCAATGATGTTAAGTATATGATTGTTCCCCGTTCTGAGTTCGCTGATGCGAGGAAGAATACTAATGTGCATGATGTTTTTTCTTTTGATGATTTTCTCTCTCACAAGGATTATCTTGCTCTTGAGCAGAGGAATGGTTCCCTTCCTTCGAGGTGGGGTTATGCTGCTGAGGTAGTTAGGTTGTTTTTGCGTGACAGGGGTGTTAAGCAGGTTGTTGTCCAGCCTGATTTTCCCTTTAAGATTGCGGGTATATTGAAGTGGTATGGTCTTGGCATTAAGGTTGAGGATTCCTCTCCTTTTTTCAGGCAGCGTATGGTTAAGTCTGAGCAGGAGCTTGCCCATATAAGGAGGAGTGTTGCTTTTGCAGAGGCTACGTTGGCCAGTGTTGTTGACATCATCCGTAATGCTGAGGTTAATAATGGTGTTTTGCATCATGATGGCATCCCCCTTACTTCTGAGTTCTTGAGGCAGTTCGTTAAGCTGCGTTTGTATGAGAATGATTTCCTTATCCACCATCCTATTGTTTCTTGCGGTTTTGATACCTCTCATCCTCATCGTGAGGGTTCTGGTAGCATCCGTGCTGATCAGCCTATTCTCATTGACATCTTTCCCAAGTCTTTGAAGTCTGGTTATTTTGCTGATATCACAAGGACTGTTGTTAGGGGCAGGCCTTCTTCTGATGTGAAGAGGATGTATGATGCTGTTGTTGATGCTCAGGAGAGGGTCATTTCAATGGTTAGGGATGGTGTTAAGGTTTCTGACTTGTATAAGGCAGCAAATGATGTTCTCAGGTCTCATGGCTTTAACACGAATGATGCTAAGGATTTTGGTTTTGTCCACAGTCTCGGCCATGGTATCGGCTTGGATGTTCACGAATCACCTAGCATTTCTGAGAACGATGGTGTTTTGGTGGAGGATAATGTCATTACGATAGAACCCGGTTTGTATTACCCCACAATTGGCGGTATCCGTGTCGAGGATGTTGTTCTTGTCAAGAAGGATGGTTGTGAGGTTCTGACTTCTTTTCCCAAAAAGCTTGAATTGTGATTAAACATAACAATTTTTTTAAATAGTCTTTGTTTTTTGGGTTCTTTATGCGTGACAATCAGTGGCTGGCCTCTAGGCTGGATAGGATTTGGTACGCCTATTTCTACGATGTGGAGAGGGCGAACAATGTTTTGGTTAGGTTCAGGGGTAAATGGAAGAATAAGTTTGGTCACATAAAGAAGCTCAAGCAGGGTGATACTGAGATTGTGATTAATTCCTTGTTTAAGGATGAGCGGGTTCCTGAGTTTGTTATTGACCTTACGCTTGCCCATGAGCTTGTTCATTACATGCACGGTTTCAATAGTCCTCTTCCTAAGAAGTTTCAGCATCCGCATAGGGGTAATGTAGTTAATAGGGAGCTTATTGTTCGTGGTTTTAAGGAGAATCTTAAGAGGGAGAGGTTTTTTATGAAGGAGGAGTGGCCGGGCTTGTTCAAGAGCCTTGCTCCTGAGAGGCAGAAGCCTAATCTTTATGATGAGTTATTTCCCAGAAAAGTTACAAAATTTAAATTCTTTTTTAGATGAGAGTATGAGTATTGCTGATAGTATTATTGCCATCATTATGAAGACTGATTTCAGCCCTGTTATCTGTGCTACGAATCCCGAAATTAGTAATCCTAATCCTCCTGCTGTGTATCTTATTGACATGTCAACCCCTGACAATTCCCCTGCTTCCTTTTTTGGCATGCAGTTGCTTAGCACACCTCTCAGAACAGAGTATACTGCTGTCATGCATAACGATAGCAGGAGTACCAAGGCAAATAGGACATAAAGGTTGCTTATGAAGAACATTCCGATTAGCAGCAGCATGGATATTATTATTCCTGTATGTGCGAGTTTCTTTTTGCTCTTTAGTGTTGAGAAGTATGATTCTGACATTGATGGCAGGTAGTATAAGGCAGATATTATTCCTATCTGGAGGTAGCTTGCTTTCTGCTCGTTTAGGAATAATGGGACAAGCATTATCATTGCCGTTGATGCGAATGTGAAAAGGAATGATATCAGTTCTACCTTTACTAGTTTTTTGTTTCTCCACAGGTCTTTGAATTCTTTTTTTACGAATCCGTCCTTGGTTATCGTGTCTTTTATTCCCCTGAACATATTTTCTTTTTTGTGGTCTTTTAGTGTTAGTGCAAGCAGGAATGCTATGAAGGATGTTATTGATATTACAAAGAACATCTTGAATCCGAATCTCATTAAAAGCAAGGCCCCTAGTATCGGTCCTATCACATAGGCTAGGCTTATTAACGCATCGAATAACCCAAAAGCCTCGTACACCCTTTTTCTGTCCACGTGTTCCCTTACGTAATCTTCAAAGCTCACCCATACTGATGCTGCTGTGAATGAGTTGAATATCTTGAGGAAGACGAATTGTGTGAATGTTGTCAGTGTTATCAGCAAATAACCCATCGGGAAGTATAGCACGAGTGTTGCTGCAAGCATCAGCTTTCCCGATACCCTGTTCAGCAGCTGCCCTATTGGCAGTGCCCATACTATTGCCAGTAAATACACTAGTGCTGTCAGGAATCCTACTGATGCGTAATCCCCAAATAATTGTTTGAGGTATATGAAGAAGAAGGGGTCTACTATCGCCCATCCAAGTGTGTACACGAAGGATACCATCCCGATTGTTTTTATCGGGCCTGGCAGGTTCAGCATCTCTTTTGTGAATGTCAGTTTAGCCTTGTGCCTTCTTAGCAATTTTCATCCCTCTTTTTTCTTTTGCGTATGGGAATTTTGTGTATCTCTTGCAGTTCAGGCAGTAGTATATGACTTTTTTGTTTTTTGTCCTTACCCTGCAGTTCCTTCCGGGTTTCAGGTATTTGTAGCAGTGTTTGCAGAATTTTGTCCTGTATTCTGTCATCCTTGTCTTTGTTTTCATGGCTATCTTTCTTGCCATCTCTACGTATCTGTTTGCCCTTTCTGGGTGTTTTGAGAATTCCCTTTCAGCCTCTTCGAACAGTTTCCTTATCCTTTCTTTTGCTATCTCTTTCTGTCTGTCTTTCCCGACCATAGCCATGTTAGAATTTCTTTTTTATTGATATATATAGTTTGCTATAGAATTTGAAAAAAAAGGTGGACAGCTTTCCAAGCATCCCGCTCAGATAGAGCAGTACGACTTGGAACGTTGGCCTGTTTAACTTCCGAGATCGAAACGGGATCGGGTGGAACCAAGCCACTATGACCGTCCAAGTTTCTCCCTTCTTTTCATATTTATAAACTTATCGTTTGCTTTGGAAAAGATAAGTTTTTTATACAGCCAGCCCTTCCCAGGTATCAGCATTGACTATGAGCGATATCAAATGTTTTTCGATGCTTGAGGACAAGCAGCCCACGCTTGATATTAGAAAGAGAGAGGTGGACCTTTTCAAGAGTTCTTTTAATCTTGCTGATTTTGTTAGGTTTATTGAGGGTAATGGTTTCTTGGCTGAGATGAAAAGGCTTGAGACTGGTGATGAGCGTTTTTTCTATTTTGCAAAGGTTCTTGAGGGGTATTATAGCAGACCGAATGTTGATTTTGGTTTTTTTATCCTGAATTCTTTTCAGAGGAGGCATCCTGATATACACTTTGGTATGTGCCCTCAGCTCTCTATTGACATTAGTGATATTGGTTACTTAAAGCATTGTTCACCTCCAGGGTTGGATCCTGTCAGGACTCATTGTACTGGCTTTAGGTATGAGAATTGCAGGGATTTTAAGAAGTAGTTAAAGCATCTTCAGCTTTCCTGTTATCTTGTCTATCTTTTCTTCTTTGTCTGGTCCTATTGCCAGGCATGTTATTGTGGGTTTCTTGAAGAACGTTCTTCCCGCGTCTTTTATTAGTGCTGTTACCAGTTTTAGTTTATCTGCTTCTTTTTTTAGTTGGAGCAGTTCCTTTTCTGTTTCTACTTTGAGCACTACTTTTTTCATTCCTTCCTCTTTCCATTCTTCAACTTTTTTCTTGTCGCTTTTCAGCACTGCATCTACGG
The DNA here is from genome assembly GCA_043808805.1 of archaeon. Classification (GTDB taxonomy): domain Archaea; phylum Nanobdellota; class Nanobdellia; order SCGC-AAA011-G17; family VGLX01; genus JAWABC01. The sequence goes on from JAZDEN010000006.1 coordinate 29,711, forward strand.
ATGCGTGACTGCCTTGAGATACTGCCTTTCCTAACCCCATCTTAAGTCCTTTTATTACTATTATTACCTGTTTCATTTTATTGCCATGTAAGGTATTTTGCTATCAGATCGCCTGTGAAGTGCGCCAGCACTATGACTATTGCTGCTATCAGCAGGTGTTCCAGTATTATCTTTAGTGGTTTCTTTCTCCTGTGCACTGCTATTCTGTAGCTGAAGTAGGATATGCAGGAAAGTCCCCATATTATGCTTATTATCATTGCTGTTCCCAGGTCGAACATCATTACCGGTATGACAAATGTTAGTGGGAAAAGCAGTTTTGATATGAATGTTGAGAATGTTGCCTCCCATATGTATTTCTCTTTCAGGTTTTCTGATTCTTCTGAGAGGTGTATCCCCAGTGAGTCTGAGAATGAGTCTGCTATTGCTATCGTCAGTATTGCTCCTATGACTGCTAGTTTTGAGTGTGTTCCAGAATGCATACCTACCATCAGCCCGAGTGTTGTCGTTACCCCGGACGTTAGGCCGAAGACGAATCCTGCTCTTAGGGCTTTATGCATGCTTTGTTTTATATTTTCTTTTATTTAAAAGCTTTTGTGAGTATTTTAGTTACGTGTTTCTTGAATTTTAGTTGTTCCCTTATGCTGTTCTCTGTTTCCATCCCTATGATGTTGCTGAAGAGGAATTTTGGCAGCGTTTTCAAGTATTCGAACTCCTTTAGGTTTCTTACTGTATGCAGGTCGGTGTTCTTCTTGTATGAATATCCATTTATGTGGTTGCACCCAAAATATCTTTTTGTGTTTTTTCTCTTGACTATGTATTCGAATTCTTTCAGGAACCTTTCTTCTTGTATCTTGAAGTGTGAGAAGTCAACGCAGAATCCGCCTATTTTGCTGATTTTGACGTCTTTTGGCACATGGTTGTCTGCGTTCATCTCTAGGTACAGGTTTTTGTGGAATCCTTTCCATTTACTTAGATGTTTGAAGTGGTCTTCATGTATTGTGAAGTGTGTTGTCCCGTAGTTTTTCACTAGGAAGCAGAGTTCCCATCTTTCCATGTCATCCCTTAGGTGCACGAGGGGTATTTTTTTGACCTTGGATGTTAGTAGTGCCTTGTATATCTCCTTCCTTTCAGGCATTTTGAACCTTTCCAGGAACAAGGCTATCTTGTTTATTTTGTATTTGTTTATCTCTTCAAGTTTGCTTTTCCAGTCGTTGCCTTCTCCTGTCAGCCCTACAAGTATTCTTTCTGAAAACCCTTTTTCTGCCATTACTAATTCCTTTTTCTTGTTGCTTTATAAATTTTGGCCCTGGTTCAGAACAGAAAATATTTTAAATGTTCTTAATCATCCCTTTTAACGATGTTGAGGACTAATACTTGCGGGGAATTGAACTCTTCTTACATTAACAAGAAGGTTGTTCTTTGTGGTTGGGTCCATACTAGGCGTGACCACGGCGGTGTTGTTTTTATCGACTTGAGGGACCGTTATGGTCTTACCCAGGTTGTTTTTGACCCTTCCCACAACAAGAATGCTCATAAGGATGCTGAGAAGCTTAGGCGTGAATATGTCATAAAGGTTGACGGTGTTGTTAAGGCGAGGAAGGAGGGTATGGAGAACAAGAAGCTTGCCACTGGTGAGATTGAGGTTTTTTCTGACAAGCTTGAGATTCTTAATGAGGCTGACACACCCCCTATTGAGGTTGATGACAGGATTGTTTCTAATGATGATTTGAGGTTGGAATACCGCTATCTTGATTTGCGTAGGCCTGCTATGCAGGCTCATATTAAGTTGCGTCATGATGCTGCTCAGGCTACGCGTGAGTACATGAACAGTAATAGTTTCTTGGAGGTTGAGACTCCTTTGTTGATTCGTTCCACTCCTGAGGGTGCTCGTGATTACATAGTTCCTTCAAGGGTTAATCCCGGTAAGTTCTATTCTTTGCCGCAGTCTCCTCAGTTGTACAAGCAGACTTTGATGGTTTCTGGTTGTGACCGTTACTATCAGCTTGCTAAGTGTCTGCGTGATGAGGATTTGCGTGTTGATCGTCAGCCTGAGTTCACCCAGATTGATATTGAGATGTCTTTTGTTGAGAAGGAGGATGTTTATGTCCTTGTTGAGGGTTTGATGAAGCATATTTTCAAGAAGGTCCTGAGCAAGGATTTGAAGACCCCTTTCAAGAAGCTCACGTATGATGAGGCAATTGGTAAGTATGGTTCTGATAAGCCTGACCTGCGTTTTGGTCTTGAGTTGCATGACATCACCGGTATTGTTAAGGATTCGGATTTTTCTGTTTTCAAGAATGTTATTGAGCATGGTGGTATTGTAAAGTGCTTGAACGCTAAGGGTTGTGGCACTTTTTCGAGGAAGGATATTGATGAGCTGACTGCTCATGCTGCCACTTATGGCGCTAAGGGTTTGGCCTGGGCTAAGGTTGATAACAATGTTCTGACGTCTTCGATTACGAAGTATCTTGGTGAGAAGGTACAGAAGGAGATTATGAAGGTTAGTGATGCTAAGAACAATGACCTTATTTTGTTCATCGCTGACAAGCCTAACATCACGAACACTGCTCTTGGCCAGCTTCGTCTGTTCATTGCGAAGAAGTTGAATCTTGCCAATCCTGATGAGTTTAATTTCTGCTGGGTTACTGATTTCCCGTTGTTTGAGTGGAGCGAGGACGAGGAGAAGTATGCTCCTATGCATCACATCTTCTCCATGCCCAACTTTGAGGATATTAAGAATTTGGAGTCTGATCCTTCTAAGGTTAAGGGTCAGCTTTATGACCTTGCCTTGAACGGTGTTGAGGTTGCAGGTGGTTCTATAAGGATTCATAAGAGGGATATTCAGGAGCGTGTTTTGAAGGTTATCGGTATGGATTATGAGCAGGCTGAGAGGAATTTTGGTTTCTTGCTGAAGGCTTTCAGGTATGGTGCCCCTCCTCACGGCGGTATCGCTGTTGGTTTTGACCGTCTTGTCTCCTTGCTCGGCGGTGATAATGATATTCGTAATTTCATTGCATTCCCTAAGAACAAGGCTGCTCAGTGCCCGATGGATGGCTCTCCATCAGACGTTGATAATGATATTCTCAAGGAAGTGCATATTAAGTTGGATGTTGTTAAGAAAAAATGAAGATTGACAAAGAGCTTATAACGAAGGTAGCGAAGAACGCTCGTCTTAATCTTTCTGCTAAAGAGGTTAATGATTTCATAAAGGATTTTGATGACATCCTTGGTAATTTTTCTGTTCTTGATGAGGTTGATGTTAAGGATGCGAAGCCATCGTTCCAGCCTATTCAGGTTAAGAATGTTTTCCGTGAGGATAAGGTTGGCAGGTGTTTGACGAACGATGAGGCTTTGGCCAATACCAAGCACAGCAAGGATGGTTACTTTAAGGGTCCGAAGGCGTTTTGAATGGAATCCGTTGATGTTTTGAAGTATGTTAAGGATGTTAAGGCTAGGAAGGTTTCTGTAGTTAAGACTGTTAAGGCTATTCTTGAGGAAGCTGAAGATGTTAACAAAGAATACCATTATTTCAATACCATTTCAGAAGAACTGGCGTTAAAACAGGCAAAAGAGATTGAGAAGAACCCTCGCGGTAGCCTTGCTGGTCTGCCTATTTCTGTTAAGGATTGCATCTGTGTTAAGGGTGTTGAGTCGACTGCCGGCTCGAAGATTTTGAAGGGTTATCTTCCCCCTATGAACGCCACTGCAGTCCAGAGGTGCATCAACGAGGGTGCGATTATCATTGGTAAGACTGCCCAGGATGAGTTTGGTTTTGGCAGTTTTTCAACTAACGTTGGCGTTGGCTTTAAGGTTCCTAAGAATCCTCATGATAAGTCAAGGGTTACTGGTGGTAGCTCTGGTGGTGCTGCTGGTTTTTCTGCCATTACTAAGTATCCTCACGTTGCTCTTGCAGAGTCGACTGGTGGTTCTATTGTTAATCCTGCTTCTTTCTGTGGTGTTGCGGGTTTCACTCCCACTTATGGTTTGGTTTCTCGTTACGGTCTGATTGACTATGCCAACTCTCTTGACAAGATTGGTGTCATCTCCAAGGATATTGATTCTTGTGAGTTGGTTGCTGATGTCATTGCAAGTTATGATCCTAGGGATTCCACTTCTTTGAATAAGGAGTTGGGTGATGGTAAGGTTAAGAAGGTTGCTTTGATTAAGGAATCCCTCGAATTGGAGGATGATGTTAAGGATGTTATTCTCGCGAAGGTTAATCAGCTTGGTTATGAGTATGAGATGGTTTCCATGCCTCTGACTTTCAAGTATGGCATTCCTACTTATTACATAATTGCCACGTCTGAGGCTTCTACCAATCTTGCTAAGTTTTGTGGTATGCGTTATGGTTATTCTGTTCCGCCTAAGGGAAGCTTTGATGAGTACTTCTCTGAGGTTAGGAGTGGTGCTTTCGGTGAGGAGGCTAAGAGGAGGATTATGCTTGGTACTTTTGCCCGTATGGCTGGTTTCCGTAACGCCTATTATCTGAAGGCTATGAAGATTCGTACTAAGATTATTGATGAGTATAAGAGGGCTTTCAAGAAGTATGATGTCCTGGTCAGTCCTACCATGCCTGTTGTTGCTCCGAAGTTCAGTGAGACTGATAAGCTTACCCCTTTACAGAATTATCTGATGGACATTCTTACTGTTGGCCCTAACCTTGCTGGTATGCCCCACATTTCTGTCAATGCCGGTTCTGTTGATGGCATGCCTCTGGGCATTATGTACACGGCTGATCATCTGAGTGATAAGAAGTTGTTTACTGTTTCTCGTTATTGAGTTCTTTCATCTGCTTCTGGTGGTGATTTTTTTATGTCAAGCAAAAATTTTATAAATGGGATATTACAACATATTAGTAGGTATTAGGGGGTGCTAGTTTATGAGAGCGCTAAGCATCATCATAGATGATGGGAATCTGAAGAAGCTTAAGAACATGTCTAAGAAGTTAGACAGGTCTGTAAGTTGGCTCGTGAGGCAAGCTCTCAAGAAGTACCTTCCTAAGAACAAGAAACATTAAGGAGGTCTAGAACATGAAAAATACTATGAGTAAGGTAGGTGTTTGGTCCTTCATAGCAGGTCTGGTGATTGCAGTAATCGCTGCCTTGATATGGGGAGTAACAGGCACTGTAGTGTGGATACTAGGGATTCTAGGTATTATTGTAGGATTGATTAACATAAGTGATAAAGAGGCAGTGGCATACCTAGTGGCTTCGATAGCTTTGATAATTGGAGCGTCAGCCTTTTCAACCGTCATCGGTGCGGCAGGCATTGGCGTAAAGCAGCTGACTGACTTCTTGCAGGCAATCGTTGTTTTTGTTGCCCCTGGTGCAGTGATAGTTGCCATTAAGGCTATCTACAGCGTTGCGCACGACAACTAAAACCTTTCTTTCTTTTTTTCTTTTTTTCAAAAGTTTAGAATTCCAGATTTCCACAATAGGTATAGGATGATTAATATTACAACTACCCATAATATCCTTGAATCAATTGCGCCTTTTTTATTCTTTTTGAACATCTTTTCTAACATGCCTCCTTCTTCTATAAATCCTTGGTTCTTTAAAAATTCTTTGATTTGTTTATTGTGTACAAGATGTAATTTCTATAATAATTTCAAAAGTTTTTTAAACTTCTACCTTATCCCTCTTCCTTATGGACAAGGTTATGATTGGTCTGGAGGTTCACGTTCAGCTTAATACCATGACTAAGATATTCTGTGCCTGTCCTAATGTGGTTTCTGATAAGCCCAATACCCTTGTTTGTGATGTCTGCCTGGGTATGCCTGGTAGCAAGCCTGTTTTTAACAGGGAGGTCTTGACCCAGTCCTTGAAGGTTGCTCTTGCTTTAGGCTGTGACATCAATGATTCCATGTTCTTCTCTCGTAAGTCTTATTTCTACCCCGATATGCCTAAGAATTTTCAGGTTACGCAGTTTGAGATTCCTCTTGCTGAGCATGGTGGGTTGGAGGGGATTAAGATAAAGAGGATTCATATGGAGGAGGATCCTGGTAGGCTTGTCCATACTGGCAGTCTGACTCTGGTTGATTACAACCGTTCTGGTGTTCCTCTTGTTGAGATTGTTACGGATCCTGATTTCACGACTCCTGAGCAGGTTCGCGATTGGCTGAATAAGCTGATAACTATTCTCGAATACCTTAATGTTTATTCCCGTGCTAGCGATGCCTCTTTGAGGGCTGATGCCAACATCTCCTTGAATGGCGGTGAGCGTGTTGAGGTTAAGAACATCGGTGGTGTTAAGGATATTGAGCGGGCCTTGAAGTTTGAGGCTGAGAGGCAGAAGCATGAGACTGCTGTTCGTGAGACTCGTGGTTGGGATGGTGATAAGGGCATTACCATCTCGTTGAGGAGGAAGGAGACTGAGGAGGATTATGGTTATATTTTTGAGCCTGACCTGACTGAGTTTGAGATTTCAAAGGATTTGGTAAAGGAGGTTAAGTCTAAGCTTCCTGAGTTGGCTGAGCAGCGTGCCAACCGTTTCATCGACCAGTATAAGATTGATCCCTCTGATGCTCATGTTCTGACGCAGGAAATTCTTATTGCTCAGTTGTTTGAGAAGGTTGCTGAGAAGGTTGACCCTGTTTTGGCCGCAAGGTGGTTGCGTCGTGACCTTTTGAAGTTGTTGAATTACAACAAGAAGACCTTGGAGGAGTTAGAGATTGACGAAACACATATAATTGACCTTCTTTCCCTGCTTGAGTCAAAGCAGATTACCGATAACGTTGCAAAGGATATCATGATTAAGTTGATGGAATCCCCGTTTGATGTTAAGCAGTATGTCAAGAAGAACAAGCTCACTGCTGTTTCTGATTCTTCAGACTTGGAGAAGGTTTGTGATGAGGTTATCAGGGAAAATCCTAAGGCTGTTTCTGACTTGAAGTCTGGCAAGCAGGAAGCCTTGAATTTCCTGATGGGTCAGGTTGCGAAGAAGACTAAAGGTAGAGCGAGTGCCGATGTTGTTAGGTCTATTCTTACAAAGAAGGTTGAGTGATTTCTTTTCTCTTCTTTATTATTTCTACGAGTTTTGCTATTGAGTAGACAACTATGAATGAGAATGCGGCTACTGCAGCTGACATTATCACGTTTCCTGTTATGAACGCTAACCCATACTGCTTTATGAGTGAGTATGTTACCTCTTTTATTTCCGGTACTTCTACTG
>JAZDEN010000007.1:0-18653 GCA_043808805.1 archaeon
TTTCTTCAGCGTCTTTGCATATTCGTACATCTTGTAGAAGAAGTACGCTGCAAGGACTGATACTATCGGTGCGAATATGAAGACGAGTCTTATGGCTCTTCTTGCTGCCATTATCATTATTATGAAGAATATCAGTGTGAAGATGAATGATTTGTCCATCTTTGTTATCTCATTGTATGTTTCTTTGTCTTTTTTAAGTGCGTATATGTAGAATGCCACTGTTCCTATTATGAGTAGGGCTAATGATCCCAGGTACATTACCTGTGCTATGCCTGATACTCCGTTTAGTGTTGAGTCCCTTGAATATCTGCTGAATATGAATGCAAAGATGAATATTGTATAGAAAGATACTATGTGCCACTTGTATTTTTTTATTCCCTTTACCGCCTCATATACCATTATTATTGATGCTGTTATGAATATTAGCATGAATGTTAGTCCGAATTGTCCTATCCAGTCTGTGATGTACGGTTCGTGGCTTTCTGCTACTGTCAGGGCCCATCTGTCTTTCAGGGGGTATAGCATGTCGTATATCATGCTGTATGGCTTGTGCACTATGAAGTTCCAGTCTACAAATATTGAGGTGGCTATTGTCCCTATCGCTAGTGCTATGAGTAATGTCACCACGCCTTCAGGCATTTTCTTTGTTATCTTTTCCCTTATCTTGAACTTGTCTTTCTTCATGACCACATAATCTATTATGCTCATGAGGAATGCGAGTGACATAGCTCCTGCTGTGGATGATGCCATTATGCTGATTATTGTGAATCTCTCCCCTCCGAACAGCAGCAGCATCAGTACTGTTATTATGTAGAATGCGAAGTATGAGTAGAACTCTTTTTCTTTGAACCTTCCGAGTGTTATCTCTATTACCACGAATACCCCTATTATCATGAATATGAAGTTGACCCCTCCCCACACCAGTCCTGTAAGCCCTGTTGATACTCCTGCCAGCGCCCCCAGTATGAGGTGGTTTTTTGTTTTTTCTGCCTGCCATGATACTACATAGAAGTAGAATGCCATGAACATGAACATTACAGCCAATGCCTCTTTGTCTCCGTAGCCTGATATCGTTCTCATCAGGAATGCAGGCAGGACTGCGAGTATCCCTGTTGCTACTACGGCTACTATGTTGTTGAATAGCCTTCTTACCATGAGGAAGAAGAATATGAGTGTTACGATTGTTACGATTGCCGGATAAACGACATCGACGTATTCGATTGTTATTGATGGGCTGAAGAAATGCATGAATTTGTACAGGTAGACTGTAAAGTAAGGTAATAGTGGTGTTTCTATTGCTGTTGGGAATCCCAGTGGGTAGTTCCTCATGAAGTCTATGGCAAATAATCTGCCGTGCTCCAGTATGTACTGTGAATAGCGCATAAACAATTGTGCGTCCAGGTCTGCTGCTATGTACTTTCCCGTTACAACATCGGTTAATAGTGGCAAGTTCCTTGTCCTTATGTAGTAGCTGAACCACACTATTATTGCTAGTATCCCGTATATTATCCATTTGTTCTCTTTTTTTATCTTTTCTAAGAATTTCTTTTTTCTTTCCTCTAGCTGCTGTTCCATTTCCTTTCTACTCTTTTTGGCTGATTTATATATTTTTCTAATGTTCAAACAATTACAATAATCTATATAAACCTTGGTTTTAAGTTAATAGAACATTAGGCATTGTATTGTGTAGTATTGTGTTGTTTTGTAAATCAAGGTAAATCAAAACAAGGCAAGGCAAATCAAACCAAAGCAATATAATCAAGTAGGTGTGTTATGAATCGTATTCCAGTAGCCGAGCCCGTCTTTTTGGGCAATGAGTTGAAGTATGTCAAGGATTGCATAGAGAGTGGTTGGGTTTCTTCTATCGGTGAGTACGTTACTAAGTTTGAGGATGGGTTTGCTGCTTATTCTGGCGTGAGGCATGGCATTTCAACCTCTAACGGCACTGTGGCTCTTCATCTTGCTCTTTCTGCTTTGGGTATTGGTAAGGGTGATGAGGTTTTGATTCCTGACCTGACTTTTATTGCTACTGCTAATGCGGTTACTTATACTGGTGCTAAGCCGGTCCTTGTTGATGTTGATCCTGAGACCTGGAATATGGACGCTTCCAGGTTGGAGGAGAAGGTTAATGATAACACAAAGGCCATCATTCCTGTCCATCTTTATGGTCATCCGTGTGATATGCAAGCGATCCGTGAGGTTGCTGATAAGTATGGCTTGAAGGTTATTGAGGATGCTGCTGAGGCTCACGGCGCTACTTACAAGGGTAAGAGGGTTGGTTCCCTTTCTGATGTTTCCTGTTTCAGTTTTTACGGCAACAAGATTATTACGACTGGGGAAGGTGGTATCTGTTTGACTGATGATGCTGACCTTGCTGATCGTTTGAGGTTCTTGAAGGACCACGGGATGAGCAAGGACAGGCGTTATTGGCATCCTGAGATTGGCTTTAATTACAGGCTTACTAACATTCAGGCTGCTATAGGTCTTGCCCAGCTTGAGAACATTGATTTCATAATTATGAGGAAGCGTCTGAACGCTTCTATGTACAATAAGTTCTTGAAGGATGTTAAGGGTATTACTGTCCCTCCTGAGAAGGAATGGGCTACGAATGTCTTCTGGATGTATTCCATTCTTGTTGATGATGACTTTAAGCATTCGCGTGATGAGGTCATGCATAAGCTGAAGGAGAACGGGATTGACAGCAGGCCTTTCTTCTACCCCTTACATCAGATGCCTCCTTATTTCAGCACTGAGAAGTTTGAGGTTTCTGACAGGCTGTCGAGGCAGGGCGTTAACCTTCCCTCTTCCATAAAGCTTATACATTCTGATTTTGAGAGGATTTCCTCGGTCATCCTGGGGTGATTCTATGATACTGCCCAAGTATATGCATGACTATTCTCTTGGTGATTTTTTTGTTTCAAAGATGGGTATATTTCATGATTATGGGAATGAGTTGAGGCAGGAATTGTCAAAGCTTTACAAGGCGGACAGGATTCTTTTTCTTGACAGCGGCCGTTCTGCTTTTAATCTTATCCTTAAGCATCTGGATCTTCCTCCTGGTTCTGAGGTTGCTATTCCTGTTAATGTCTGCAGGGTTGTTCCTGATGTTATAATCGCGAATGGCCTTAAGCCTTTGTTCATTGACATTGATGATAATCTCACAATCTCTCTTGATGATTTGAAGAGGAAGATGACCAAGAATACTAAGGTTGTTGTTCCTGTCCATGCCTTTGGCAATGTTTGTGACATGCCTTCTATCATGGGTTTTGCTAGGAAGAATAGGTTGGTTGTTGTTGAGGATTGTGCCCAGACTCTTGATGCCTCATTCAATAAGCAGATTGTGGGGACTTTTGCTGACTATTCCTTTTTCAGCCTTGACGTTACCAAGCACATTTCTTCTTTTGGTGGTGGAATTTTGGTCACTAAGGATGATTCTTTTTACAGGAAGACTAAGTCTTTCCTTGAAAGAAGGCAGAAGGTTGGCTTTGGTGTTTTGTTCAATCTTTTTGCGTTCAGGTTTTTTTCCAGTCCTTTTATTTATTCAATTTTCACGAAGCATCTTATCAGGAATTACAAGCAGCTTTCCTATTACAAGCCTGGTAACATGAGGCTTTCAAGAATTGGAACTGCGCTTGCCTATTCCCAGGTTAGGAAACTTTCCCTAATTTCAAAAACTCGTTCTGAGAATGCTCGTAACTTCATGCTGAACCTTTCTGATGATGTTAGAATTCTGTCTTCAGCTAAGAGCAGGGTTCCTTCTTATCTCTTCCTTCCTGTTGGCGTCAGGAATCCATCAAAGGTTGAACGTGTCTTGTACAGGCATTATGTTGATTTGCCTAAGGCTCCCCCGTTGCTGACCTCGATTGATTCTTACAGGCCTTACTATTCAGGCTGTCCCAATTCATTGAGGGTTTATTCATCCCTGATCCTGCTTCCTACTTACAGAAAGATTAACTCAAGGATTACAGGGATTTGCAGAATCATAACTAATATAAACAGGTCCTGATTGTCTCATAGCGAAGGTGTGTTATATATGGGGGTTTTTTATCACTTTTTCAAGGAAGTATGCCGGTTTTTTGGCAGCCATGCTATTGGGAATCCTGTGCGTATTTTCTTCTACAAGCTTTCTGGGATTAAGATAGGGAGGAATGTTCTGCTCAACCAGGGCTTGACTATTATTGATAATGGTGGTAAGTCCATGATTGTTGTTGAGGATGGTGTTAGTTTCGCTCCTAACGTGACTCTTGTTGCGAAGTCCAGTCCGATGTACATCCATCCTGCTGTTAAGAGAGAATCTCTTCCGATAAAGGAGGGCAGGATTTTGATTAGGGAGGGTGTTTGGATTGGCACTGGTGCTGTAATCCTTCCCGGAGTTACGGTTGGCAAGTGCTCTATGATTGGTGCGAATGCTGTTGTAAATAAGGATGTTCCTGAATTCACTATTGTTGCTGGCATTCCAGCCCAGCCCATAAGGCAGATTGAGAAAAGATGAAAGCCGTAAGGTATGATGATTTGTACAAGGAGAAGTGGAATTCCTATCTCCTGAATAATTCGAAGTCTAGTTTTTTTCACACCTTGGAGTGGAAGGGGATTATAGAGGATGTTTACCGTTTCGAGCCTTACTACTTTCTTGCTATGGATGGTGATGAGGTTAAAGGGGTTTTATGCTCTTTTTTCACCAGGAGCATTATCTTTGGCAAGAAGATTATTTCCACCCCTTTTAATTTTTATAATGAGCCCTTGTTTGATGATGGTGATGCTGCCTCTGTTCTTGTTAAGGCTGTTATTGATGTTGCGAAGGAGAGGGATGTCAAGTATGTTGAGTTCAAGAGCCTTTCAGAGTTTGATAATTCCATAACCTCTAATTTCTCTCTTGTGAAGAATGCTCATTATTTCATCTCAGGCCTGCCTCTTAAGGCCACTCCTGAGGAGAGTGTTAAGTCTTACTCCCACAGGCTTACTAAGAACCTTCGTACCTTGAAGTCGAATGCGTTGAAGAATAACATGAAGGTTCGTGAGCTTTCATCGATTTCTGATCTTGAGGTTTTTTATGATGTTCTCGTCCGCTTGTATCGTGATAAGCATAACATGATTCCACAGCCTTACTCATTGTTTAAGTCGTTGTATGATTTGGGAGAGAAGAAGTTCAGGCTTCTTGTCTGCACAAAGGATGACAGGGTTATTGGTGGTATGGTTCTTCTTTTTTTCAAGGACCAGGTTGTTTATGCTTACGGTGCATCAAATCCTGATTATGCTAGTTTCTCTCCCGGCACGCTGCTTGTGGACCATGCTGTTAACCTTGTTTCTTCGTTGGGTTTCAGGCATATGGATTTTGGTGTCACGAGCCCTTATCAGGATGGCCTTCTTGCTTTCAAGTCTAGTTTCGGTGCTATCCCTAAGAAGCTTCCCTTCTACTATCATCTTTTGAATGTTGATAAGGTTCCTGAGCTTGATTACCATACCTCTTTCAAGAGTCTTAGGAAGCCTTTCCGTTTCGTTCCCGTTCCTCTGATTAAGAAGCTGTCTCCTATAATAACGAGGCAGCTCGGGTGATTTCATGAAGGACGTTTCCATAATACTTCCAACGTACAATGAGGTTGGCAACATAAAGCCGCTGATTGATGATATTGTTAAGAATATTTCAAAGCTTGATTATGAAGTCATAGTTGTTGATGATGATAGCAGGGATGGTACTGGTGAGGTTGCATCCCAGATTGCGCAGCATAATCATAATGTTAGGGTTTTTGTTAGGAAGGATGAAAGAGGTTTGGCTTCAGCAATAAGGTATGGCATTCAGCGTGCTGTTGGGAGTGCTGTTGTTGTCATGGACACTGATTTCAATCATCCTCCTGATAAGATTCCGCTTCTATTGAATCATCTTAAGGATTATGATATGGTTATCGGTTCCCGTTACATAAGGGGTGGTGGGATGTCTTCTTCAAAGCTTCAGTTCGAGTTGAGCAAGGTTCTCAACATTTACATAAAGGTTGTTTTGGGCACTAAGGTTAATGATAACACCTGCGGTTTTTTTGCTGTTAAGAAGGATTTGATTGAGAAGCTTCCCATGGAGAAGGTTTTTGTTGGTTATGGTGATTATTTTTTCCGTCTCCTTTATCATATGAGGGATTATAGGGTTAAGGAGATTCCTGTTGTTTATGGTGTCAGGAAGTCCGGAGAGACGAAGACCAAGGTTCTTAGGATGGGTTACCAGTATGGTTTTGGTGCCTTGAAGACCAGGTTTAAGAAATAATCTTGTATAGGCATACGTTTTCTATCTGTTTTATCTTTATGAGTCCGCATCTCTCTAGCATGGGGCAGTAGTGGTCGTAGCTTATTATCTCTTCTGCTGTTAACTGATTCATTACTGTTTTGAGTTTTGTGCAGTCTCCTTCCTCTACTGTTTCTGTCAGTTCTCCGAATCTTTTTTCGTTCTCTGTTGTTGTTGTCCTGAAGTTGTTGTTTCCCTCAGGGGTTTTGATGTCATAGTGTATTGCCCCGTAGGTGTAGAGGGGGAAGGGGTATACTCCTACGAAGTCGATTGGCTTGTCCCTTATCACTACTTTTCCGTCGACATATCTCATTATTTCTATTGTCCTGTCTTCCTTGTCCATGTGTCCTATGAAGTAGGGTGTGTGTATGTGTGATGCGAATACTGATGCTATTGGTGTTATCATCAGCATTGCCAGTATTATGACCTTAAATATGCTTGGTGTTTTCTTGAAGTTTATGTTCATCAGCATGTATAGTGTCAGCAGGAGGAAGAACATCATGTACACGTCTGGGTATACCTCTTTCAGTATTGGTATGAATATGACGGTTCTTGTTATGAGCAGTATGCTTACTATTATAGGTGGCATGTAGAATATGAGGTCTCTTCTTGTTTTTTTGTTGGTTGCCCAGTAGAGGTAGAATGTTGCAAGGAATGCTCCTACTATTATGAATGTTCCCCAGCTGTCCCATGCCCAGTAGTTGAAGTCTAGAAGTCTTTGCGTTACTGAGAATGTGCTTCTTGCTAGTTCATTGCTTTTGGTTGTCAGGAATGGGTACCACCAGAATGATGATACTAGCAGTCCGGTGATTGTTAGTAGTGTTAACGTTATTATGTCGCTTGCTGTTTTTCTTGTTATGAGGAATGAGAGTAGTAGTACGTGGAATATTATTGCTGTTGCCGGATGTCCGAGTATTAGTAATGGGTAGGATATTCCGAAGAGGATCGCGAACCATATGTCTAGTTTCTTGTCCTTGTATATGTATATTAATGCGGCAAGTAGGACCAGGTTTGTTAGGGCGAATAGCTCGCTCACCCTTCCCAGCCTTATGTAGTTTCCTACTGCTAGTGTATTGCCAAATAGTAGGAGGAAGAATGCTGTTCTTTTTGTTTTTGACCATCCTTCTTTTTTTCCAAGCAGCCATATGCCTGTGAATATTGCTGCAAACATAATTATTATCGTTGAGTATGTTGTGAGGAGTATGTTTTTTGTTGTTATGTATATTGGCAGTGCGAGGAGGTACCATCCTGGCGGGTAGAATAGGAATAGTTTGAATCCGTTGTACCAGTTTGGCACGGTTGAGTGGAATCCGTACTTGGCGAAGAAGAATAGTTGTCCTAGATGTGATGGGTAGTCGTAGGTTACGCCGAGTGGGAATGTCCATATCATCCTTGCCTGGTCTATGAGTCTTATCAGGAAGTATATTCCTAGTATGGTTATTGCTAGGTAGAAGTACCTGTCTGGTATTGTTTCTTTTTTCATTTTCTTGCCTTTATTATTATTGACATTGAGATTATTCTTGATGGGTATTTTTTTATCTCTTCTATTGTGAATTCCTTTTTCATCTCTTCAACGAGTTCTTTCCATCTGAATTTTGCATGGTCGTCTGATTCCACCATTCCTCTTCCTCTTGTTGATAGTGTCCTGAGCAGTTTGTTGTCCATATCAGGTACTGATATTATCAGCGTCCCGTCTTTTTTCAGTATTCTTTTTACTTCTTTGATGGCCTTCTCCCTTTCTGGTATGTGTTCCAGTACGTCGAGCATGTATGCTGTGTCTACGCTTTCGTCTTTTAGCGGTATTTTCTTCGCGTCCCCTTCTATTATCTTTACGTTGTTCTCCTTTCCGAGTTCTGTCTCTATCATCTCTTTTGTTACTTCGAGGAGTGTTTTTCCCTTTACTTGTTCCTTCCATTTTCCGTCCGCGTATGACACGTTTTCCTCTATCATTCCGAGCTTTACTTTCCTGTCCAGCCCTATCGCTTCCTTGTTGTACTTTGCTAATGTCAGTAAGAAGTATCCCTGCCCGCATCCTATGTCTATGGCTCTTTCCTTTCCCGTCGGGCTGATGTTTATTATTGCGTTGAGTTTTCTGAATGAGTAGATGCCCGCAAGCCCTTTCATGTGTATGTCTTCAAGGTAGGGAGTTTCCCATTTTTTTGGTTTTATTGCTCTCATTTTTCCGAACTAATTCTTGATTACATAAAACTTTATAAATCTTGGTATAAGTAGCGTTTCGAGGGGGATTATGGGATTTGATGATAAAAGGTTTTTTGTATTTTTCTTGCTTTTCCTAGTTGGTCTTCTGTTTGTTGCATTCTTTTCCGCTGAGGTTATCTTTCATGACACCCCAGAATACATTGAGATTACAAAAGCATTGGCAGGTTACTCGACTAAGGGTGTTTATTCCACCCATTCTTTTGTTTACAGTTTCTTTGTAGCTGAGTTTGTTAAGGTTTTCCCCTCATTGATAACGATAAAGGTTGTCAATCTTTTCTGGCTTGTTCTGACTTCATTGGTTTTGTTTTTCTTTTACAGGGATAAGCGTGCTTTCCTGTTGTGGGTTTTTTCTCCTCTTGTTTGGACTCTTAGCATTCAGTATTCTCCTGTTGTTCCCGCATCTTTCTTCCTCCTTCTGATGTATATCTTTTTTGTTAAGTGGGAATCCACTGATAAAAGATTTTATTTTGTCTTCTCTGCCTTGTCAGGTGGTTTGGCCTTCTCCCTTTATGAGCCTGTTTTCATCGTTCTTGCTTTTTTCATGTTCTCTTTTTTTCTGAGGAAGAGTTTCATCTCTGCACTGCTTTTCTTTCTCCTTATGATTCCCACTTTTGCTGTAAGGTTGCTGGTTGACCAGTTGCTAACGGGCTTCCCTCTCTATTCTTTGGTTAGGTATTTCGGCACCAATCTCGCTGTAATCCTTGGTTTCAATCCAGGCACTAAAGGTTTCTTGCACGGTATTTTCTTCCCTCAGGCTTACATGCTTATCTTTATCATCATGCCCTTGCTCTTCATGTTTTACAAGGTTGATTTTTCAAAGAACAAGAATCTTATTTTGTTTGTTCTTCTCAACGCGTTGTTTTTCTTTGTCAGGGGTGGTCTGATAAAATATTTCCTTTTGTTCACTCCTTTCATTTTCATCCTGCTCGCTCCTATAATGAGTAAGAAAGCTATGGTAATCAACTCTGTCCTTTCTGTTCTCTTCATCATAATTTTGCTTTTCCCGAGTTTCGGTCCTGATCCTTCTATTGCAATAAGCCGTGAGTTGCCTCAGATAAGGTCTGATTTCCCCTCTGCAAGGTATATTGATGGTGCTGACCTCAATCTTTATCTATGGGATAATTCTTACAGTTTTTATCGTCTTGAGGAGTATTTCCTTGCTGTTCAGGGCAAAGAGTATTCTTCTGACTATCACATTTTAGTAAGTGATAAAAGGTTGGATTTGTTCCAGGAGTTGGAGTTGAGGGCAAGCCTTAAGGTAGGTTACGATGATGATGTATTTGATGTTCCGTTGATTGTTAGGAAGGGCTGGCAGCCGTTGGAGAATTTTGAGTTTGGTAAGTGTTATGAATACTTGTGTGTTTATACGAAGGTGAAAGATGGCGTCTGATGTTGCTTTTGTGCATAAGGATTTCAGCAGTAAAGATGATTTTTTTAGGTCTGTCGAGAGGGTTATGCGTCTTGCTGACTGGAAGAAACACATAAAGGGTTATACTGTTTTCCTGAAGATCAACGCTTTATCTCCAAAAGTTGTTCCTGGCCAGAACACCTCTCCCTGGTTTGTTGAGGCTGTTGGTGATGTCTTGTATGATTCAGGCTTCAAGGTTTTCATCGGTGATGCTGACGTGGCTACTGCTAAGCAGGTTGAGCTTTCTGCTAGGAATTGGGGTTATGCTAAGCTTGCTAGGAAGTATGGCAACAATTTCATCAACCTTTCAAAGCAGAAGACAACTCGTGTCAATGTTAATGGAAGGGTTTTCAGGACCCTTAGCATTCCCAACATACTTCTCGAAGTTGATTCTCTTGTTACTTTGCCTGTTGTTAAGACCCATAATGTTTCTGGCATGACTTGTGCTTTGAAGAACCAGTGGGGTTGCATTCCGAGGTTCAGGCAGAAGTTCCATCTCGTATTGAGTCTTGCCATTCCTGAGATTAACGTTGCTCTTCCTGTGAAGTTCTGTGTTGCTGACGCTTCAATCTCTTTGGAAGATAATGGTCCTGTTACTGGCATTCCTAAGGTTACGAATTCTTTTTTCTCGTCTCATGACCGTGTCGCCCTTGATTCTGCTGTTTCAGAGTTCATAGGTTTTGACAGTTCCAGTTTTGGTTACATTCCTAATTCTGAGAGGTTGGGTTTGGGTTCTAGGGATTTTAACATAGTTGGCAGTAGTTTTGTCCGTCACAAGTTCAGGCCTGCCTTGGCCTGTAACCATCCTATTGTTTCCTGGGAGTTGAAGCTGAGGAAGACTCCTGGTTTGAACAAGCTTCTTTTTGAGACTCCTGTTTTCAGGATTCCTGCTTGGTGTGCTTACAAGTACAACTCTGTTTGGTGGTATAACAAGTACGGTAAGAAATATGCCCATAGGGTTATGAGGGATTATCCTGTTTATTCTGAGGAGTTCAGGGGTCTTGTATGAAAGTTGTCATCCTCGGTGGTGGTCTTGCTGGTATGGCTGCTGCTGATAGCTTGTTGGAACAGAAGCATGATGTCACGATTCTTGAGAAGAATGATTTTCTTGGCGGTATGGCCTCGAGTTTTGAGCATAATGGTACTTTAATCCCTAAGCATTACCATCACATATTCCATCATGATTACATAACCCATCATTACCTTCGCCGTTTCGGTTTGTATAACAACATGACCTGGACGAGGATCAAGATGGCTATTGCTGTTAACAATAGGATTTATGATTTCACCTCTCCTTTAAGCCTTCTCTCATTTGATTACCTTTCCCTTTACGGTCGTTTGCGTTATGGTTTGTTCGGTGCTTACGTTCTTACCGTTATGAATCCTGCCAGGATTAAGAATGCTGCTGATGCTGATTCCTGGCTCACGACGTATGCTGGGAAGGAAGTGAAGAATAAATTGTTCTATAATCTTTATGCCAGGAATAAGTTTAACATTCCTCTGGGTCAGATCTCTGCTAAGCAGTTTGCCTTCAGGCTTAAGGCTGGGGAGGCTCTTGGTTTGTTTGGCTATCCTCCTGAGGGTCTGCATGAGTTTGTCAGCAGGTTTGAGAAGGATTTGATTAAGAGGGGTTGTAAGGTAAAGAAGAATCATAGATTAAGATCGATTGACGTTAAGAAGAAAACAGTTGATGGCTCCAGGTTTGATGTTATTGTGAATACTATTCCTCCTCCTGAGTTCCTGAAGGTTGCGAAGAATCTTCCTGGTGATTATTCCTCAAGGGTTTCAAGGATTAGATACAGTCCCTGCATCACTGTCGCCTTTGCAACTAAGAGATTCTTTAGCAAGCATTACTGGGTTAACATTTTCAATGAGCGTGTTGGCATGCTTATCCAGCATTCGAGGCTTTTTGACGGCTACCCCTATAAGGTGTGTTGGGCTTCCAGGTACGGTGGTTCTGAGGTTGATTTGAAGTTGAGTGATGAGCAGATTAAGAGGGCTTATCTCGCTCCTGTTAAGAAGTATTTTTCTGATGCTGAGGTTTTGTGGAGTAAGGTTTTCCGTGAGGTTTATGCCGAGCCTGTTTATGACCGGTTCTACGCATTTAACAATCCTGGTTACAGGACTCCTGTTAAGGGTTTGTACAACGCCGGTATTTTTGTTACTTACCCTAAAATAAGGAACATGAACACTGCTTTAGAATCCGGCTTGAAGGTTGCCAATATGGTCAAAGAAGACTTGCCCTCGCTTTCCTGAACTGCCTTGAGGTCTTGCTGAATATGTGCACCCATAGCGGTGCTGGTCTTGTTATGAATTTTGCTTTCTTCAGGTTTTTCAGGAATTCTTTTTTTGAGTAGAAATCGTCCATCTCTATGTATGTCTTGCCTATCTCGAATCTTGTGTGGCTGTCAGAGCCGACTATTTTTGGTATTTTTTTCTCTTCTGCGTATTGCATTGCCTTGTGGTTGTGCTCCATCTTGAACGTTCTCGGGTTGAACACCTCTATCATGTCTGGCTTTATCTTTTGTATTGCCTCTCTTAGTGAGCTTCTCTTCCTTATAGTGTCGAATGGGTGTGGGACGTAGACAAGTCCGTCCTGCTGCTTTATCCTTTCCACGACTTCAATGAGTGGCAGTCCTCTTGGTATCTCTTCCATCATGAACAGTCCTATGACATCCCCTTCCTGTGCCCTGACTTCTTCTGCTATTATCTTGCACCCATATTTGAGGTTTCCTTTTATGGTGTCGTGGTCTGTTATGACTGGCATTATTCCCTCTTTCTTTGCTACTTTTCTCAGTACTTCCAGAGGAAGGAAGGAGTCTCTTGAGTATTTTGTGTGTATGTGGAAGTCGTATTTCATTGGTAGCTCCTGAATTTCTGTCCCCATTCTGTTTTCATGAACTCTCTTATGTTTTTCTTTCCCACTGTTGGGTACCAGAATTTGTCATGGTAGAATTCTGAACCAAAAATGCACATCTTGAACAGCGGTGTGTGGAATAGTATCGGTTCTATTATCGGGTATTTTTTCCTTAATGTCTGGTCCATGAATATCACTAGGCTTTTCTTTGTATGGAATTTGAAGTTTACCTTGCTTATGTCTTCTCCCACAATGTCTATCTGGTCCGGGTCTCCTATCCCCAGTCCCTTGTCATGTGCCATTTTTATGAATCCTATCTTCATCGGGTCGAATCCCATCATCTTTGCTGATATCGCATCGATTGCTACCTGGTCTTCTGATGCTAGTATGTAATTTTTTATCTTGACGTCCATTGTTCTTGGTCCTGCTCCGTCTCCTGCTACTGTTCCGTCCATGACTGCGAATTGTTTTGGGTGTATCTCTTTCTGTATTGCTAAAAGGTCAACAAGAATTTTGTGTATGTCTTTGTGGCAGTGGTGTCTTTTCATTGTTATCAAACCACCGAATGCATTCTTCATGGCTCCTGTCATTGTCGTATGCCCATGTGTCTTCATGGTTGGCAGGTGCATTACGTTTTTTCCCAGGAACATCTCCGGCACCCATATTTTTTTGTGGAATATGTCATCCATCGCCATCATCTCATGCTTTGGAACATACTTTACCCATTTGGTTTCTGTCAGTGGGTAATATTTCTGTTTGTATTTCTTCAGTATGGGCAGCCATTTGTTTCCCTTTGCTCCCTTCCAAACATCTGTGACTACTGTTCTATTCTCTACCGGGTATATCTCCTTATAACCATCCTTTGTTAATGTCTTTAGCACTCCTTCGAGTTGCCATGGCTCTGTTGAGCATGCTGGGTAGTATAATGACCATGATAGGTTTAGTTTTAGCACTAATGGCTTGTTTTTTGGGAGTATTTTTTTGTAGTTTGCAAGGTTCATCAGTTTACTGTAATCTTGTAGTACTGTTTCCGGTTTTGTTTTGAGAACTGCTACTTTTGACATATGTCTTTTCCTTCTCACAAATCTTTATAAATTTTGTCGTAATGGCTCTGGCCATGTCTTTTTATGACCTTTTTAGGCTGATGAGGGTTAACCAATGGTATAAGAACCTTGTTATTTTCCTCCCTCTTATTTTTGTTGCCCACTTCTTCAATGTCGTTGAGCTTTTAAGTATACTTCTGGGTTTTTTAGCTTTATGTTTAATATCTTCTGTCAATTACATAATTAATGACTTTGTTGACAGGAAGAAGGATGCCTTGAATCCTGAGAAGAGGGATAAGCCTTTGGTTACTGGTAAGGTTAGTGATTGGCAGGCTTTGGTTCTTTTGTTCTTCCTGATGGCATCTTCTATACTGTTGTCTTTTATGTTATCTACAATGTTTTTGTTTAGTGTTCTTGCTCTTTTCCTTTCATCTCAATTGTATTCGTTGTTCTTCAAGGAGGAGATGTTTCTTGATATCCTTTTCATCGCTGCTAATTTTGTTATTCGTGCAATCGCAGGCACATTCATAATTAACGTTTCGATATCTCCGTGGCTTGTTTTGTGCACTTTCTTTTTGTCTATCTTCCTTTCTGTTGGTAAGAGGAAGTCTGAGTCTATGCTTCTTGGTAGTAATGCTGCTAACCACAGGAAGGTTCTTGCTTTTTATTCTCCTGACATTACGAATTCGTTGATGATTATTGCGACTGCGCTTCTTGTTATGTCTTATGCCTTGTACACCTTCCTTAGCAAGTTTCCCAATCTCATCTGGACTCTCCCCCTTTCGATGTATGTGGTTTTCCGTTATACCTATCTTGTTTATTCGGGTTCTGAGGTTGCGAGGCATCCTGAGAAAGCTGTGATGGATGTTCGTCTTGTCCTGGGCTCTGTTTTCTGGGTTTTTCTCGTCTTCCTCATTATCTATTTCAGTTAAGTTTTTAAACATCTGGCTTTTTCTTGTTGTTTTAATGAAGATACTGGCTTTCATCGATTTGCACAGCAGCTCCAAAAGCATTGAGAGGGTTCTTAAGAAGTCTAAGGGGGTTGATATTGTCATAGGTGCGGGTGACCTTTCTGACTGGGGTGAGGACATCAGGAGGGTTCTGTTGAAGTTTAAGGGTGTTAAGAAGCCTTTTCTTGTTCTTCACGGCAATCATGAGTCTGAGTCTGAGATGAGGAGGATTTGTTCGCAGCTTAAGTTCCCCACTTTTTTGCATAAGAGGGTTTTTGAGTTCGAGGGTTATACTTTTATTGGTTACGGCGGTGGTGGCTTTGCCTATCAGGATCCTGAGTTTGAGAAATTTTATAAGGGTCTGAAGCTGAAGAAGGATTCTAAGGTTGTTCTTATAACTCACGCTCCTCCTTACGGAACTAAATGTGACTATCTGCCTCATGCTGGTTTTGTTGGTTGCAAGAGTTTCAACAAGATGATTAAGGAGGTTAAGCCTCTAGTTCACGTGTTTGGCCACATACATGAGACTGCTTCCT
Organism: archaeon; assembly: GCA_043808805.1. Taxonomy (GTDB): domain Archaea; phylum Nanobdellota; class Nanobdellia; order SCGC-AAA011-G17; family VGLX01; genus JAWABC01. The sequence goes on from JAZDEN010000007.1 coordinate 15,283, forward strand.
GCAAGGATTCTATTGGTTCTACGATGATTATCAATCCGGGTCCTGATGTAAGATTATAAGAATCTAGATTTGTTGTTTTCTTTGGCCAGTAAAACTACCCTTGAGTTTTCTTTCTCGTCTATCTGTTTGTATTCTGTTATTTTTTCTATTTTCTTGCTGAATTCTTGTATGTCTTTGTGCAGTGGCATGTTTTTTATCTCAAGGTTTTCTTTGGAGTGCCCGATCCACATGTAGCTTTTTATCTCTATGAAGTCTGGCTGTGCTTTCCTTATTATTTTTACATAGTCATTCTCGTCTTTCATGTTCTTTCCCTTGACCATTGTCAGTCTTAGCACTTTTCTTGTTCTCAGGCTTGGCAACAGCTCTATGGTTTGTTGGAATTTCTTCCAAGAATCTTTCATTGTCGGCCTTACTATTGCCTTGTATGTCTTCTCGTTTGGTGCATCTACAGAAATGTATAATTGCCTTGGTAACTCATCTAATTTTTCTATGTTTTTTGGGAATAGTCCGTTACTGACTAGGAATGTGCATGCTCTTGTCTTGTGCATCTCTTCTATTAGTTCTGATAGTTTTGGGTATATCGTTGGTTCTCCTGTTAGTGATATTGCGAAGTATTTTGGGTTCATCGCTTCTTTCAGCTTCTGCTTGTTTGCTGTTTCACTCCCGAAGAATCCCATCAATAAGTCCCTCTGTGATTCTACTACTCCTTTCAGTATCTCTTCTGGCTCGTCGAACTTTGTTGTTGTGTTTGTGAATGATGTTGTGTCCCTCCAGCAGAATACGCATCTGTTGGTGCATATCATGTTTGGTGTCATCTGGCAGCACTGGTGGCTTTTTATCCCGTAGAACTGCTGTTTGTAACAGACATCCTTGTCTTGTATGCTTTTCTTTGTCCATTCGCATATCTTGCATGCAGAATTGTTCCCTACAATCCTGTATCCCTGCTTTTCTAATAATTTTTTTGTTGTTTCGTTCATTTTAGGAAGAATTTCTGGTAGTTGGCATATACCATGTTCTCTACCTCTTTCTCGTCCAATTTTTTTATTTCCGCAATCTTCTTTATTGTGTATCTTACGTTTGCTGGCTCGTTCCTCTCTCCTTTTATTGGTGGTAGGAATGGTGCGTCTGTCTCTGTCATGATCTGGCTCATGCTGACTTCCTTTGCCATCATCTGGAAGTGTTCTGAGAATGTTATGTTTGTTGGGATGGAGAGCATCCATCCGTTGTCTTCGCATCTTTTTATGAGTTTTCTGCTTCCTGAGAAGCAGTGCAGCATTATCTTTTTCTGTTTTGATGTTTCCAGTATGTCTACGGCTTCCTGTTCTGCCTTTCTTGAGTGTATTATAATTGGCAGTTTGAGTTCTTCTGCTAGTTCTATCATGTTCTGGAAGTTTTTCTTCTGTTCTTCTTTTGTGTCTTTCTGTTCTAGGAAGTCTAATCCGACTTCTCCTACGGCAACTATGTTTTTCTTGTTTTTTCTTATGGTCTCTATTATCTCTTCGACTTCTTTCTCCTTCATTAGTGTCTGTTCTGTCGGGTATATTCCCAGTGATGCCTTCATTATGTCGTATTTTTTCAGCATTTCAAGTGTTTGCTCTATTCTTCTTTTGTTTATTCCAGAATTTATTATGGCAACAACACCGGCTTTCTTTGCTCTTTCTATTACTTCGTCTCTGTCTTGGTCGAAGTTTTCGAACTCCATGTGTGCGTGTACGTCAACAAGCATAGAATTTCCTTTGTTTTTTGGTTTTTAATGTTTTCGTAATCACTTCATGTTTGGGAATAGTTTTAGGTTCTTGTTGTTCTTCTTTTTTTTCCAGTTCCCTTTTCTTATTTTTGCATATTCAATGTTCACATGTTTTGTTGGTATTATGAATCCGTTGCGCTGGAAGCATCCTCCGCAGAATGTTTGTTTATCATTGTGATGGCACATCCTTATGTTGCCGTTGTTATTTCCCATCATCTTCTGCCACGTAGGGTTTATGTCATATGCTGTTAGCACGCCTGATTTGCTTACATACCCTCCTCCTTGTAAGTCTCTTCTTATCCCTCCTATCCCGTATTGGATTGATTCCATGTCCCTTGTTAGTTCATCCCAGCTCAGTCCTGTTATTATCTTTGCAATCTTGTTGCTTGGTATCCTTACTGGCAGGAGTTGTACTTGTATCTTGTGTTTTTCTGCAGTTTTAAGTATGTCCAGTTCTCTTTTTCCCGGGGGTCTTGGTGCATCTATTAGCAAGTATATTGCCGGGTCTACCTTTGATTCTTTGTATTTTATTGCCTGTTCTATCCTGAATTCGTTTGTGCATCCATGGCTGCATGCCCCTGTTTCAAGTTTGTTCCATCCTATGCTGAATAGTATTTTTGTTTTTGTTTCTTTAGCAAGTTCTGCTACCAGGGGGTCGTATTCTAGGTATTTGGTTGGTATCACGCCTCTTGTCCCTGTTTCTACGCATGCTTCAAGTGATGTTAGTAGTTTTTCACGTGTGTATACCGATCCTGTTTCTGTCCTTTTTCCGAATCTTAGTATTTTTACCCTCTTGTTGCCATTTTCGATCAACTCCTTGAACCATCTGGGGTCATAACCTCCCACTAGTTCTTCAATCAGTTGTTTCTTGTCTATCTTGATCATTGTTTTTGAAAATGTTAGGTGGTTGTGTGCAGCATAGCAGTATCCGCATCCTGCAAAAACATTTAGGAATCCATTCACGAAATCTGATATGCATCCGTATGAGAAATCTAGGTTTGCCTCAAGTCCGCATGATGGTACGAATTCCTGTTTCCCACCTCTCAGCAATGTTTTTTGGTGTGTTTCCTTGAGTACCATTCGTGCTATTATCTCATCCAACAATTCTGTTGTTGTTCCTATTCCGAGTGAGGAGGGGTTTTTGCAGTAATCTAGCACGTCTTTCCTTATTAGGTTTTTAACCTCTTCATTGTAAGGGTAATCCCTTCGCATGACATATGCGATATCATTTCTTGTGTCAACAAATCCCAGGTTGTTTAAAGGTGGTATTGCCCTCTTGTATTGTATTTCATCGAAATCTAATTCGAAGTTCTGTAACGATTCTGCCATGCTATTTTCAGCATTTCCGTATGTTTTTATTTTGAATACGTCTATTGCCTTCCTGTGTCCTTGGTATCCGTATACTGCGTGGGCTACTCTTAATGAATTGGGGGCTGATGGTGGTGCTGCCCTGCATACATCTGGGTAGGGGTTGTATGTTGATAGGTATACCCTTCCTTCATTCCCCATGTAGATGGATGATGGTATTATCATTTTTCATTTTTTATTCCAAGTTCACTACTTAAATATTTGTGTGTTGTACAGTAATATTTTTAAGTAAGGCCATATTTAACCTGTGGGTTGG
>JAZDEN010000008.1:0-4485 GCA_043808805.1 archaeon
GCAGGACACAAAGAGATAGACTCATTCATAGTAGAAGAACTGCCAAAACACCTGAGATTATATCTACAAGTAGTAGAAGACACCCAAGAAGCATTCACAGCAGACGAAAGAGCAAACTCATGGAACCAACTCTACGACCTGATGGGCAAGGAACTCAAGAAAGACACAGTCCTAACCATACTGGAATTCAGCAGAAGAATAGGGAAGAACGCAAAATCAGTAGGTACAGCGATAAGATACGAGAAGATGCTCTCAGAAGACGTCAAGAGAATGGTCGAAGAAGGACTGCTATCATACTCAGCAGCAATACCACTCACAACGATGGTAAACCTCAACAAAGATGACAAAGAAGAAATCGAAAGAATGAAAAAACTACAATACGAACTTGCAATCAACGCAATACTCGGACATTACACAAAAGAAAAAATGGCAGAGGCAGTAAAAAAAGAGATGTCATTCAAAAACCAACTAGACCTATTCCCAAAACAGAAAAACGGACTTGAAGGGATAGTAGGGAGACTGAAAGAACAGGCATACTGGCACATGAAATCACTCAACCTATTATTACCACACCTGCAAACTGATGAGGGAACACTAAAAAGAATATGCTCACTCGAGAGAACACTAAAAATTATTTAATCATCAAATTCTGATATCAGTTTATCTAAAAATGCACCAAGAATGAGTCCCACAATCCAAAGGGCTATTTTTTGTGTAAATTCTTCTGGGAATGTTTTTATGAATTCAGGAAAAATAGACCAATGTAAGTATACTTTAGCTAATATTCCAATGAGGAACATAAATAATGGAACTAAAAAAATGAAAATATAGAATCTTATAGCCGGCAAATCTAAACCAAAAAGTTCTCTTGATAAAACACTTACAACATAACCTAATAGGAGAGACCCAATCAATATTACTATGCTTTGCATAATATTTGCTAGAAAGGGATGATTTATAAATTTTTTGTACTCAAATAATTTTACTAAGAGTTAAATTTTTTCTTTTCAATAACTTTGAGTAACATTTTACACAATAAAAATATAAACTTATTTAAGCCTATCCTGAATCCTCTTCAATTCTTTTAGCTTAGCAACACGTTCCTTACCAAAAATACCACACTTGATAATAGGGATTTGCCAACCAACAGCCAAATGCGATAACCAAGCATCCATCGTCTCACCAGAACGATGAGAGATAACAGGGGTGATGTCATTAGCCCTTGCAAAATCAACAACCTCCTTAGCCTTAACAATAGAACCAACCTGATTAGGCTTGACAATAACGGCATTAATCCTGCCGACAGCCTTCTTCAACCTCTCCATATTCGTGCAAACCAGGTCATCACCGCAAACAAGGAGATTCTTGAACCTCAAGTAACCCCTGAAACCATCAAAATCCTCCTCCTGCATAGGGTCTTCCACATAACGCAAATCAAATTCTTTTATCAAATCAGCAACATAACCAAAATGCTCCTCCCTAGACAGCTTACGAGCCCTCGTGCTACTGGAAAAAAACTTGTAATTATACATTATACCCTGATAAAGCCTCGAAGCAGCAATGTCCAAGCCAAGATCAACCCTAACACCCAACTCATCATAAGCCTCATCAGCAGTCTTCCTCAAAACAGTTAAGACAGAAGCAGCATCAGAATACAAAGACCAAGCACCCTCATCAGTTTTTTGTTTTACATTCAACTTCTTACCAACATGATTGTAAACCCACTCATTCGCAAAAACAGCATCATGCAACGTCTTAGATCTCGGAAGCAAAAGAAACTCCTGAAAATCAGTAGAGGCAAACTTAGTGTGAGCACCACCACCAACACAATTACCAAGAGGAATAGATAAATACTGGGCCTTAGGATTAAGGAAATGCCAGACATCATTATCAGACATAGCCCTCAAAATAGCAACCTGCAAGGCAACAACGGTATTGCCACCAACAGAAGGCATAATCGATTCGACCTGCTGTAAATCCTCAAACTTCTCAAACTCCATGTCCTTAAAACCATCATAATTATTCAAGAACTTGGTAGAAACAAGAGGACCGCCAACCAAAAAAGCAGAAACCTCATGCTTGCCCGTAGAGGCACCAGAAGGACAGGAGGCAGAATACTTCTTGTTAACCGTAACCTCGATAGTGGGGTTGCCACGAGAATCAGGAATGTCCCTAGCCACCAACTTTTTAATCTTCATAACAATAAAAAAAGAAAGAAGGAATATAAAAGCTTTATTATAGTAGCTTTCTCAATTCCCTGGACTTCTCAAGCGCAAGATCGACCATCTTAGTAATGTCAGCAGGGTTCAAAGGCTTAATACCACCCTTCTGCATGGCACAGATGTTGCCGTCCTCAAGAGAAGCAACAGTAAGCCTAGCATCCATAGCAGCCTCTTCCTCTGTCAAGGGATCAACAATGAACTTGCCGCCAATCTTTAGGACAGTGCAAGCAACAGGAAGATTCTCCAAAGGAAGCTTCTTGTCAGTACGCTCACCATACTCAATCTTGTCCAAAGCTTCATCATACTTGGGGAAACGAGCATCCTTTATCGCCGCAAAAGCAGCCAAGGCAGCAGCATCAAACAGGTTACCAGCATCGTTGATAGGGTAAATGTCAATGAAGACAAGCCATACCTTCTCACCTGGCTTGATACAAAGCTTCTTGAAATCCAAGGCCTTAGACTCACGAATGCCACGGTCAACAACCCTCGCGAGCTCGATAGACTGGACATCAGGAGGACCGGACTCAAACTCAGGAGAGGACAAAGGCAGCAACTCAGCGTTAACAACTATAGTCCCTTGGTCAGGCTTGTCAGAGAATGGATCCCCAACCTCAAGCTTGACACCCGCAACAACAATAGTCTCCCCAACAGTAACCCTGGCAGAGCCCTCAGCAGACTTAGCAGAGATACCGTACTCGATGGTTATGTCCCTGTACTTATCCAGAGCCCTACCATCAACCCTCAAATCCTTCTCAATCAAGGATGCAATGTATTTTTTATTAGATTCTTCTACCATTTTAAACTCCGTACCTGGCTTTCAAAGCCGCCTTCTGAACTTCATAAATCCTTGTTGTCGCACCACGGGCCATCTCAACGACCTTCTTCAACTCATCCTTTGAGACCTTGCCATCAAGCTGCAACAGAGTAACATCACCGTTGCGAGGAGTCATAGCAACCGGAATGTCGGTAGCGCCCTCCTCAAAATCCTCCTCCTCCTTGTTGAGGTCAACAACAAGCTTGTCACCGACCTTACCAACCGACACAGCAGCAACCAGGTCCTTCATCATAAGACCAGCATCAGCCAATGCCATGGCAGCAGCAGTAATGCCAGCACACCTTGTGCCAGCATCAGTCTGGATAAGCTCGACAAAAACATCAACAACAGTATTTGGGTAGGCAGACAAATCCAAGACAGGCAACAAAGCGTTAGCCGTAACAAGAGAAATCTCCTTGCTCCTCCTCGAAGGGCCAGGCCTAACACGCTCTCCAGAGCCTGAAAAGCTCATCATGTTATAGTTGCATCTCAATATTCCCCTCTGGGGATCCCTCATAAAAGTAGGGTGCAAAGCCCTGGGACCGTAGACAGCAGCAATAGCAACTGTCTTACCGATCTTGAACATAGCAGAACCATCTGCACGCTTAACAACACCAACCTTCGCCTCCATAGGCCTTGTATCATCCCATTTCCTTCCGTCAAATCTCGTATCGTATGTCATCTTACTTCATCTCCTTAGCAAGCATAGCTGAAACTTCATCAGTCAGACCATGCTTATGCGCATTATCATTTATGTACTGAATAATCCTATTAGCGATAAACTCCTTCTTAGGATCATCAGACTGGATCCAAACCCAACCGTTCTGACCAACAGTAACCTTACAGCCGGTCTTCTCCTTAATCAGGTTAATCATGCTAGCCTGCTTCCCGATAACCCTCGGAACCTTCGATGGGGCAACGTAAATTATCCTCCCACCCTTTAACTTATGCAGACCAGGACCCTTCATGCTCAGGTCAACGGCATTAGACCTGGTAACATTAACAATCTTAGCTACTATTATGTCACCAAAATCAAAATACTTACTCAAGTCAGCACCACGCTCAATGAACTCGGATGTAGCATCCTTCAATGAGATGGCAGACTCATAGGCATAACCTATGTCAACAAACCAGCTTGAGAAAGTCATGTTAGCTATCTTACCAATAACAACATCACCCTCCTTAGGCATGTAACGACCACTCAAAGGAATCAACTTAACGACCCTGCCGGCCATGCTAACCATACCCAACTGGGCTGCGATTATCTTATCCCCGTCACGATACGTCCCTGTAGAAGGAACATAATCCATACCAACCGCGATCTCCTCACCGGGAACCACGATGTTCTTATCTTCATTATTATTTTCTTTCATTCTAACCTCGCTTATTAATTACTTTGATATCAACCTCACCATGAGTCAGCTTGTTCATAGCGTCCTCAAACTCCTC
>JAZDEN010000009.1:0-4931 GCA_043808805.1 archaeon
TGAAAGAAAAATAAAATACAGGAGATACCACCCTGTTGATTTCGGAGGGGTGGAAGAGCCAACATCCAAAGAATACCCATACGCATTAACAACACAGAGGTACATGCACCAATTCTGCACAGGAGAGATGACAGAAAGAACAAAACTAAAAGAACTAAGTCCAGAGGCGCACTGCATGATAAGCAAAGAAGACGCAATAAAACTAAAAATAAAAGACGGCCAAGAGATCGAGATAATATCAAGAGTGGGGAAGGTGAGGATAAAGGCAAAGGTATCTTATAAAATACCTGAAGGACTTCTGGTGGTACCATACCACTTCAAACAAACATTAATAAACAAATTAATACCCCTTGACTACGGGCCTATAGTGGAAGAGCCGAACCTGAAAAAAGCAGCGGTAAAAATCAGAGTTCCATAAGCTTTTTAAACAGCCCAAAAGGAGTTTTTTTAATGGACAACAAGAAACTTGGAATAGTGCTAATAATAGCAGCACTCGTAATAATAGGGATATTCTTCTTCATAAGATCAGAGATGGAAAGACTGATAGGGATACAGGTAGAGACCACAGGAACCTGCTTCCAGGGAAGCGTATGCTCGCACGAGAATGCAAACACAACAACATACATAGGAATCGGTTTAGCGGCATTCATAGCAGCACTAGGAGTGTTCCTACTGTTCTTCGAGAAAGGGCAGAAAATACTCATGGAAAACCAGGAAAAGATAACATTAGCGCTGCATAAAGACAGCAAGGAGAAGGTAGAAGAAGAAAAATTCAACGCACTCCTAGCAGGACTGGATGATGATGAGAAGAAAGTAATAACAGCTGTAAGGGAACAGGAAGGGATACAGCAATCAACGCTAAAATACAGGACAGGGCTGTCAAAGACAAAACTAAGCATGGTAATAAAAGACTTGGAAGCCAAGAATCTAGTAACAAAGGAAGAAGACGGGAAGACCAACAAGATATACCTGAAAAAAGCCTTACCCAGCGATTCTGAACAATCAAAAGCTGAAAAAGTTGGGACGGAACAATAAACAGGCTTATTTTCCGGACTGTTCCGGCAGTAAAATATATACCCCTGGGGGTTTTACAAAAATCAAAATGAAAGCAAAAATCGAAGTAAAAGGAATGCACTGCACGAGCTGCGAAGTACTACTAACAGACAGCCTGCAAGAGATAGCAGGCGTTAACAAGGTAAAGGTAGACCACAAAAAAGGAGAGGTGGAAGTAGACTTTGACGAAAGCAAGGTCAACATAGGAGCAATAAAACTCGCGATAATAAAGGAGGGCTATAATGTCAAGTGAGATCAGAATAACAATAAAGGGAATGACATGCGTCGCATGCGAAAACCTCATAACAAGAGAACTGAAAAAACTCCCTGGAGTGGAGGAGGTAAACGTAAACTACGCAAGGGAAACTGCTGAGATAAAATTTGACAAGACAAAAACAAGCCTCGCAGACATAGTAGAAGCCATAGAAGTTAAAGGTTATGAATGCACAGAAGGCGTAGAGCTCGTGGAAAAAACCGAGAAAATTGAAGAAATCACTGAAAAAGTGGAGAAGGAAATAGAAAAAGAACAAAAAATAGAGCATACTTCTAATCCAAAAAAACTAAACTACAAGTACCTAAGCATAAGCATAGGAATACTAATCCTCATGATAGGCGCTTATTTCATACTAAAAAGCACCACAGGACTCAACCTACCAGAACTAGGACCAGGAACAAGCCTGGCATTGATATTCGTAATAGGACTATTGACAGGATTCCACTGCATAGCAATGTGCGGAGGATTCGTCGTATCATACACGGCAAAAGAAGCGACAGAAAACAACAAACTAAACCTAAAATCACACCTGGCATACGGTGCAGGAAAAACAATAACATACACAGCAATAGGAGCCATATTCGGACTCATAGGAAGCATATTCACATTCACCCCACAACTAAGGGGAATAGCAGGAATAATAGCAGGAATATTCTTGGTGTTATTCGGAATAAACATGCTTGGAATATTCAAATGGACGAGATACTTACAGATGAGAGGGCCAAAATTCCTGAACTCACTGCCTGAAAAATCAAAAAGCAGGAACCCGTTAGTCATAGGATTACTGAACGGACTGATGATAGCATGCGGACCACTACAGGCAATGTACATATTCGCAGCAGCAACAGGGAGCATAACACAAGGAGCATTAACCATGCTCGTATTCGGACTCGGAACACTGCCAGTAATGATAGGATTTGGAGTCGTGGCATCATTGGTAAGCTCACAGCTGACAAAGAAAATACTAAAAGCATCAGCAATAGTAGTAATAATATTAGGGGTAGTGATGCTGAACAGGGGGCTTGTACTAGCAGGACAGCCGAACCTAAGCAACATAGTATCATTCTCGGGAGAAGACACCAATACAGTCAGCGTACAAAACGGCGTCCAGGAAATAAATATGGACGTGACAGCTAACGGCTACAGCCCAAACAAATTCGTGTTGCAGAAAGGAGTGCCTGTAAAATGGAACATAAACGTAAAGGAACTCACAGGATGCAACAAAGAAATAATAGTACCAACTTATAATCTTGACGTTAAACTGAAACAAGGAATGAATACCGTAGAATTTACCCCTGACAAAGAGGGGACGGTTTCTTGGAGTTGCTGGATGGGAATGCTCAGGGGAGCATTCGTAGTTAAAGCAGACTTAGGAACACAAGCGGAACAGCAAAAAGAGTTGGCAGCAGTCAACGCACCCAAAGGAATGCAATGCGGCGGAAGCAGCGGTGGCGGATGCGGATGCGGCGGATAAAAACTACAAACTAACTAGCAACATTAAAAAGGTGTAAAACAAAGGGTTGATAGGAGCAAACATGGCAATAAAAAAAACAACACTGAGAATAAGTGGGATGCACTGCGCATCATGCTCAACCACAATAGAGAGAGCACTAAACAAAACAGAAGGGGTAAGAAGCGCCAACGTCAACCTAACGACAGAAAGGGCAACTGTCGATTATGACCCTGATAAGGTGAACATAAACAAACTCATAGAGGCAGTAAAAAACAAGGGATACTCAGCAGAATTAGCATCTGAAAAAGTAGATACAAAAAAAGAAGAATCCAGAAAGAAAAAGGAGATAAAAAGAATAAAATACCTGCTCATAACAAGCTCAATATTCAGCGCACCAGCACTGCTCATAAGCATGTTCTTGATGATACCCTATAAACCATACATACTATTCATACTATCAACACCAGTGCAATTCTTTGTTGGAGCGGACTTCTACAAGGGAATGTGGCACGCACTCAAAAACAAGACAAGCAACATGGACACGCTAATAGCTGTGGGAACAACAGCAGCCTACGCATACAGCGTATACTTGATGATATCCATGGGAATGGAGGCAGAAACATACTTTGAGATATCAGCAGTACTAATAACTCTTGTGATGCTAGGAAAATTCCTGGAAGCAAGAGCAAAAGGGAAGACCTCAGACGCGATAAAGAAACTGATGAAACTATCACCAAAAACAGCAACAATCATCAGGAACGGCAAAGAAATGACAATAAAAGTGGATGACGTAAAGACCGAAGATATAGTAATAGTCAAACCAGGAGAAAAAATACCAGTAGACGGGATTGTGGTTGCAGGAGATTCAAGCGTAGACGAAAGCATGATAACAGGAGAGAGTATGCCTGTAGAAAAGAAAAAAGGAGACCAGGTAATAGGCGGGACAATAAACAAAAACGGAAGCTTCAGATTCAAAGCGACAAAGGTAGGGGCTGAGACAACACTATCCCATATAATAAAACTCATAGAGGACGCACAAGGTCAGAAAGCACCAATACAGAGGTTTGCAGACTCAATATCAGCATACTTTGTCCCAATAGTCATAGTAATATCCATAGGAACGTTCCTAACATGGTACTTCTTCCTGAACGCAACAGTATCATTCTCACTCCTGGCAGCAGTAGCAGTCGTGGTAATAGCATGCCCATGCGCACTGGGACTGGCAACACCAACAGCAATAATGGTAGGAACAGGAAAAGGAGCACAGAACGGAATACTGATCAAAGGAGGAGAAGCCCTGGAAACAGCACACAAACTTAACGCAATAATATTCGACAAGACAGGGACCATAACAAAAGGTGAGCCTGAAGTCACAGACGTGGTAAGCCTGAGCAGCATGAAAGAAAGGGAGATACTAACGATAGCAGCAAGCATAGAAAAGAATTCAGAACATACTTTAGGAGAAGCAATAGTAAAGAAAGGGGAGCAGGAAAACGTCAAATTCGAAAAAGTAACAAAATTCAAGGCGCTACCCGGAAGAGGAATAATAGGTTACGTAGGAAAGAAGAAAATACTTCTCGGGAATATGAAGCTGATGAAAGAAAACAAGATAACAATAAGAGACGACAGGATAGAAAGACTAGAGGAGGAGGGAAAGACAGCAATGATCCTAGCAGTAAACAACAAGGCAGCGGGAATAGTGGCAGTAGCAGACACTATAAAACCAGAAGCGCCAGCAGCAATAAGAATACTCAAGAAAATGAAGATAGACATATACATGATAACAGGAGACAACCAGAGAACAGCAAAGGCCATAGCAAGAAAAGCAGGAATAGACAAGGTATTTGCCGAGGTCATGCCAGAAGACAAGGCCAATTACGTGAAGATGCTACAGGAAAAGAAGAAGATAGTAGCAATGATAGGTGACGGAATTAACGATGCTCCTGCAATAGCACAGGCAGACATAGGAATAGCGATGGGGTCGGGAACAGACGTAGCACTGGAAACAGGAAACATAGTGCTGATGAGGAATAATTTGAACGACGTCCCAAAGGCAATAACGCTGAGCAAGAAAACAATGAAAAAAATAAGACAGAACATGTTCTGGGCACTGTTCTACAACGTAATGGGAATACCGATAGCAGCAGGAGT
>JAZDEN010000010.1:0-2580 GCA_043808805.1 archaeon
CTGCTGCAGATGGGAAGGATAAGACCAAGCCCAGAGGCAATAGACATGAACATGGACATAGGAGAAAAAATCATAGAAAGAGTAAAACAGAAACTACTGAGCGTGGTCGGAGAAGACTTATTCTATGCAGCACTAAACCCAGCACAAGCAGCACTCATGATGTACGGAATACCACCCCCAACACCAAAAGAAACAGTAAAGCTGATGGACGAGATATTCGTAAAAAAAGAAAAGATGCTCGAAAAGAAATACGTAAACACACTAGAAAAGATAAGGGTTATGTACAAGGAAGTCGAGCACGGAAAAATAAAGGAAGTAACAGGAAAAGAAATAGACATGATGCTCAACGAGATAGACCAATACCTCAAAAGAATAAAGAAACTCTTCGAGGAAATAGAAAAGAAAAGCGAGATAAAGAACGTGGATGAGATATACGACACGTGCATGATGATAACAAGGGATGCATTAAGGATTGAAACACACGAAAAGATAGGGGACATAGAAAAGGCATTCAAGGAAAAATTCGTAGACCAGGGAAAACTGCCCGAAAAGATGCTCAACATGCTCAAAGAAGTCATAAAAGCAAAGAAAGACTTCAAGGCGAAGAGGATAACAAAACAGGAAATAGAGAAGATAAACAAGGAAGCAAGGCTCTACATCAAGCTAATGGTGGAGTACATACAGAGAAGCAGGGGCATGGAACTGGAGAGAGCAAAGATAAGGTTTAAATACGAAGACAAATTCGGAGAAGTACTACTACTAGAAAAAACAGCCTTCATAACGCCAAACCTCGAAAACAGGGAAGAAGTCCAGAAAGCAGAAGTAACAGAGGACGGCGGGCTGAAAAACATCACAAAAAGCTCAATGGAAGAGATGGAAAAGGAATTAGCAAAAATGGCAATACCCAACAAGGTATTCATCAAAGAAAAAATATTCGAAGACTTGAAAAACCTTTTCGGTAAAAAGGTTGAGATTTTAATAAACTATTAGGAGGGGGGATTACATGGCTGAAGAACACGAACATAAAGAGCACCACAGCAAAGAAGAACACAAGATAGAGCTCCCCAGAAGGAAAAGAAGAAACAACTTCTGGATGATAGCCTCAGGTGTGCTATTTGCACTGCTCATAGTATCAATGTTCACTAACGGCTTCAAGAGCTTCTCAGGAAGCACAGCCGGAACTGGACAGGAAATAACTGCAAAAGACGCAGGAGACAAGGCCCTGAAGTACGTCAACGATGTACTATTGCAGGGAAGGATGACCGCAACAATGGGAGAGGTGAAAGATGTCGGTGATTTGTACAGCACAAAACTGACAATAAGCGGACAAGTTTTTGATTCTTACATAACCAAAGACGGAAGATTACTATTCCCACAGGCAGTCGACCTGACAAAAGCGCCTGAAACAGACACAACAGGCGAGGAACCAACAACAGCATCATCATGCGAAGACATGACAAAGACAGACAAGCCAGTCGTGGAAGTCTACTACATGTCCTACTGCCCATACGGAATCCAGGCCATGAAAGGAATGGAACCCGTTGCAAAGCTGATGGGTGACAAGGTGGACATACAGCCGCACTATGTTGTATACGGAAACTACCAAGGCGGAAGCCCACAATACTGCATCGACAATGGAAACCTGTGCAGCATGCACGGCGTAGCAGAACTCAATGAAGACATAAGACAGGCATGCGTCTACAGGGACCAGAAAGACAAGTTCTGGGCATACACGATGTGCACAATGAACGAATGCACAGTGCAGAACATAGAAACATGCTGGGAAACATGCGCAGACAAGAATGGCGTAGATAAGGCAAAAGTCAATGAATGCTCCACAAAGGACGGAGTGGCACTGATGACAGCAGAGAAAGCACTGAACGAGAAGAAAGGAGTCCAGGGAAGCCCAACGATATTCGTCAACGGCAATTCATATGAAGGCGGAAGGGCACCAGACCAGTTCAAAGAGAACATCTGCTGCGGATTCAACACAAAGCCAACAGAATGCGGACAGACATTGAGCGCGTCAGGACCTGCTGCTGCAGGAAACTGCGGATAAAACCGCTTCTTTTTTTTCTTTATTTTTTATAATATTTCTGGAAAAACTTAATAACTTGATTATTTACTAATAATCCCATATGTTGATTAACGGAACCTTAACAATTGAAAGCTTGACATTAATATTTCTTATATCAGAACTGATACTAACAGTAGTCTTAATGTTATTTCTGTACAAGATTAACAATAAACTTTTTGATAGAAACAAGAGATGACTATTTCTTATCATCCTTAAGAATGTCATAACGGTCAACCCTAATATTACCCTTAGAAGCAACAATCCTGACATCATCCTCAGGAGTGAAACCAGTAAGCTTCGTGATTATCTCAGGAAGCCGTATAATACCACCACGGATGTTAAGGTTTGAGACAAGCTCCTGAGCATCAATCCCCTTAACAACATGATTGAAATCAGAATCACGCTTGTTATCAAGGAAATCCTTAGTCTTCTCAGAAAGGAACTTGGCAATGGGAGCAGCAACATTCAAACCAAGAGCGGTGTTAATACCCTCCAAGCCAGGG
>JAZDEN010000011.1:0-4468 GCA_043808805.1 archaeon
CCAACACTAATGTAGCGTCTACTGAGAGGTACATGTGCCCTGGTGGTTGTAAGAATGGTGCTTGCAAGTCAGATCTTGATATTAACCAGAGTTTTTGTGGTAATGGTGTGTGCAGCAGCCTGGAGAATTGCACGAGCTGTCCGAATGATTGTGGTGGTTGTATAGTTTGCATGCAGGAGGGCCAATCCTTAGGTGCTGTTGTCCGAAATAACACTGTTGGTTGTTGTGCTGGTTTGTCTCGTATTGCAACAATGGTCAAGACTGGTTCTACGTGTGCAACCTTGGTTGGTAGTCGCGGTTACTGCACGAAGTGCGGTGATTATGTCTGCAGGTCTCCTGAGAATGAGTGCAACTGCCCTGTTGATTGTAAGGTTAAGACTTGTGTTGGTGAGAATGCTTTCTGCGGTGGTATTGCCGGTGTGCAGTGCTGTTCTGGTTACATCTGCCAGAAGTCTGGTAATTATCCTGATGCCGGTGGTAAGTGTGTTAAGCTTTCGCCTAATCTCTGTCAGTGGTGTGGGACGAATTGTATTGCTTACAAGCCTGGCACGGTTTGTATTGCGATAGCCCCTCCTACTGGTTATAAGTGTGAGTCTGTTAATGGTGTCTGCACCAAGGTTCCTAAGCCTTTGGCTTTGTGAATTTATATTTTCTTTTTCCTCAATATTTATATAATAACTCTATTTTCTCTTTTCTATGAAGGAGTTTAAGTCTATTGATGATTATTTCCCGTATGTTGAGCATAGCCTGAACACCATATGCAAGTCTGTTCTCATGTTTGCTGACTTTTATTCTTCTCGCATGTTCTCTTCTGTTGATGTTGAGGGTCTTGATAATCTTAAGGATTTCAAGAAGGGTAATCCTGATTCCCGTTTCATATATGTTTCCCGTCATCGCTCCCATCTCGATTATTTTGAGACCCAGCTTGCGCTTGGTAAGGCTGGTATGCCTACTCGCATCCAGGCTGGTGATAATCTTTTCATAGGTCCTTTTGATCCTCTTTTGCGTGAGGTTGGTGCTTTTATGGCAATTAGGGGGGAGAAGGGTTTCTATTCTAAGAAGTGGTTGCTTAATCTTATTTATTCTGCCCTGCCTAAGGAGGTTGGTCCTTACAGGAAGGAGTATGAGGTTTACATTGATAAGAAGAAGTCTAAGGAGATTTATGAGGGTTATCTCGCTAGGATATTGGGTGTGGATGAGGCTAGCAACGACCTTCTGATCTACCCCGAATATGTTAAGCAACCTGATGGTTTGACTAAGTATGGCCGTAGTTATTCAGGTTCATTGGCTGATTTCTCTCCTTATTTGTTCATCAATCTTCGTAGGATTATTTCAAAGCTTGACAAGCCTTTTTTCTTTGTTGCCGTTAACCCGTCTTATGAGCGTGTCATTGAGGATTCTTTCATGACCCAGATTCCTAGGTTGAAGGAGAAGCATTCCAAGGATTGGGTTTACATGCAGGAGTTTGCTTACATATCTACCCGTCCATTGTTTCCTTTTTTCAAGCCTGGAAGGTTGGTCTTGAAGTTCGGCTCCCCTGTTGAGATAGAGAAGGGTGGCAACATCAAGGCTAATGCTGTTAATGATGTGAAGATGCTTGGGCGTGATGTGGGTCTTCTTGAGACTCCTTTCTCTCCTC
The DNA here is from genome assembly GCA_043808805.1 of archaeon. GTDB lineage: Archaea > Nanobdellota > Nanobdellia > SCGC-AAA011-G17 > VGLX01 > JAWABC01. The sequence continues at coordinate 1,640 of JAZDEN010000011.1, forward strand.
AGGTTCTGTTCCATTCTGTTGGTGGGGAGGATAAAGTATCTGTTTCTGATCTTGAGTCAAGGGTTGTTTCCACGATTTCTAAGTTGGAATCTTCGGGTGTTGATGTTTCTTACCTCAAGGACAGGATGGTCGCTGCTCTGCTTTACGAAACTTGTGATCTTTTTGATGCTCCTGGTAGGCGTTTTGTTAGGGTTAAGGATGGGAATTTACATATTCTTGACAAGAGTATTGTTTCTCAGTACGCTAATCACATTGCACATCTTTTTTAGGGATAACATGTTTTTGCAAATTTATTCTTAATACAAGAATGCACCAAAAAATTTACCTATGAAGAAGACTTCTTTTCTGCATGTTTCAGGTTTAATGTCTTCCCTTGTGCCAACCTCTTCTCCATCCCGGCATAGTATAACTTCCTTTGCCTCACATATCTTCACAACATTAAAAAAACCTGAAAGGAATATACCCTCTGTATGGCTACAACTGTTGCAAGACATTTCTCCGGTACGATTCCCACATACACATAACATCTGAGTACAAAGTCCACCCGCATCTCCGGATACACCCAAAAAATCGAGTATTATCCCTACAACTGTTAATAAACCAAAGAATATTATTAGAACCAACACCCATTTTTTCATTAGATTTAATGTTATTTCTTAGTTTAAATAACTTTCTAGCAAAAAGATATTAGATGGGCCCGTCGTGATTTGAACACGAGACCTCTCGATTTCTATGCTTTGCTGGCTTATCAGTTTCACCCATTTCTGTCGAGTGCTCTAAACCAGGCTGAGCTACGGGCCCTTATGTAAAAAGGCATTAAGAATTGTTTATAAATCTTATGGAGATGTCTTTCTGTTTAGGTATTCTGAGGCCTTTTTTTCAAGGTTGTGGGCTATTTCTCCTACGTCCCTCATCACTATCCCTCTCAGTAATTGCCATGCCTGTTTTGTTGTGTATTTCCTCCCTCCTATCCTTACCAGTTTTGTTTCTGTTGGGGGTGTTTCTCTTGACATCCTGTCTAGTATGCTTTCATATTTCTTTTCCTCTTGTTTTGGTGTTTTTAGAAATATTTCTTGTGCCATCTGCTCTGCTATTGTTTTTGCCGTTTTTCCTTTTACGTATTCGTACTTTTGTTTCAGGTAGTCCTCAATTGTTTGCATTTTCTAGTGTTGTTGCAAGGTCTGGCCTTGTTTTTCTTATGTATTCAACTGATTTCTTTTCCACAGCCCTTAATGCTAATATGGCTGCAGTTAACATTCCGACGTATGCCCTTTCTTTAGCTTCTTGGTATGCCTTTTTAATCTTTTGTTTGTATGTGAGCCTTTGTTCCAGTCCTGAGTATTTTCTAAAGACGTTTTCGTAGTTTGCATGTTCTTTTAACAGTCTTCCGTTGTATGTTATTTTCTCTCCGCATTCTGCGGCTATTTCTTCAGGTTTCTTCCCTATCCCGTTCTCCTCTTTGACGAGTTTTATTTCCAGGTTTTCCAGTTTGTTTTTTCCTCCGTACCTGTTTTCCATAAGTGATTCGCAGTAGTAGCTTCCTCCTTTTCTCATGTTTCCGGAATCGTATAGTTCTTTTGTTGTTACTATGCTGTTCATGAATTTTCTTTGTATGGTTTTTTCTGTTTTTATCTCAGGTTGTTCGTTTGTTTTTATTTCCAGTATAAAGTCTCCTACTCTTACTTCAAGTATGCCTTCTTTGTATGTTGTTTGGTTTTCAGTCTCAATTCTTGCGAGTTCTATTTTGTTCTTCTTGTTTGTTGTGTACATTTTTTCCAGCCATCGGTCATCGTCTTCTGAGTGGAATCCTGTCATGTTCCCGTGGCTGTGCCATATTCCGCTTATTTTTTTGTTGTCATCTATGGTTGCTGCCCTCATTTCCTTTATTCTGTCTCCCTCATCTAGGGTTACTCTTGTTGATGTGGCTATCTCGTAAGGTTCTAGGTAGACGTCCCTTGCCAAGTCATCGTAGGAGTTAAGGTAGTTTAATAAGTAACCTCTGCATTCTATGTCTTCCCCTGCTATTTCCGATGCTATTTTGGCATAGAGGTTCATTTTTTGGAATGCCTCTTCTGTTATTCTTACCTCTTTTACATGCTCATCATCTTCCATTATCTTCCTTATTCTTTCCCTTTCCTTTATTTCTTCCCAGATTTTCTCCTCGAGTTTCATTTTCAGCACCTGCATTTCCCTTCTAGTAGGGTTATTTTCTTTGAGTCCTCGTTTTTTGAGTGGTATCTGATCTCTTTTCCTGTTAGTTGTTGGTATATTGGTGTTGCTGTTGCCTTGGCTTCGCTTGCCATTAGCGCTCCTGCGAATGCGTTTGGCATTACCACATTGGATGTTAGGTTTGCGCAGCTTGCCTTCTGTTTTTTTTGCTCTTCTACCAAGGTTTTTTTGTCGTATTTGCAGTTTAGGCATTGTGAGAATTCTGCTTTTGCTGAGAATGTTGATACTGCTCCGTTGATGAATTTTATTTTATTCCTTTTTGCGTAGCTGTTGAGTCTGAATCTCCATTCCCAGTTGTCGAGGCAGCTGAGTATTATCTGGTATTCGTTTCTTTTTATCTGTGATTCGTCTTTTAGGTAGTAAGGGAGGGCTGTTATTTTTGCCCTTGAGAATTCTTTTAGTCTTTCGCTGAGCACTTTTGCCTTGTTCTCTCCTATGCAGCCGTAGTAGAGTATTTGTCTGTTTAGGTTGTGGCTTTCTATCCTGTCCCCGTCCATTATGTCCATGTCTATTCCCATCAGAGCTAAGTTTAGTGCTGCGTATGTCCCTATCCCTCCTGCTCCGACTATCAGTGCTTTCAGCTTGTTGGTTTTTGCAGTT
>JAZDEN010000012.1:0-9647 GCA_043808805.1 archaeon
AGTACCTCTTTTTTGTTAGTGAATGTTAACATAAAGTGAGGATATTTTATTGATATATAAATATTTCTTGGGTTTATAGTTTCTTAGTCATCTGTAACCCATCTATTCTAAATCCCCATTTTTTGTATATTTTTATTGCTCCCTCATTTTTATAAAAGACCTCAAGTTGACAATATTTTATGTTTCTCTTTTTCAAAAATTTGAAGAATTTATCTCGCAAGATTGTTGAAAGACCCTTACTCCTATACCTTTGTGAGACCATCATATTATCTATGTACCCTACATTCCCGCTAGGCGCCTTTTTAATGTAACCGCTTAAGATAGCCACAAACTTACCCTTTTCCTTTATGCCAACAAAAAAATGATTCTTTTTAAAATGGGATTCAAAAAGTTTGTCAAAGAGTTTTTTATTGAAATTTACTTTATAGATAGAGAATGAGAGAAATTTTTTTAGGAGTTTATCTTCTTCAAGTGCCAATTCATAAATCTCGTTCTTATCGCTCTTTTTTATTCTAATTGATTTCATAATAGAAATAATGTCAAAAGACTATATAAATCTTGAGCAGTCTTTTTCCTTTTAGAAGACATGAACCATTCCATCGTTGCGGGTCTAATGGTACATTTTATAAACTTTTCCTCGATAGATAATTAAGCATTGTCAGGGGGGATTATGGATAGGTTTTATCAGGAATTGATAAGTAGTATAATCAAGGAAAAACTTTCCTTAGAGGATTCTTTGAAGCTTAGGAGGAAGTTGGCTAGGAAGTATCATCCTAGGGTTTTCCCTTCTATAACTCAGATATTGATGCATGCTTCTGAGAAGCAGCTTCCGAAGCTGAGGCATCTCATTTCAAAGCCTTCGCGTGTTGTTTCCGGAGTTGCTGTTGTTGCTGTGATGACCAAACCTATCAAGTGTCCTCATGGCAAGTGCATTCCATGTCCCGGAGGTCCTGATTCCTTTTTCGGTTCTGTCCCCCAGAGTTACACTGGGAAGGAGCCTGCAACTATGCGTGCTATAAGGAATTTGTATGATCCTTACCTCCAGATATTTAACCGTCTCGAGCAGTATGTTCTTCTTGACCACACTCCTGACAAGGTTGAGCTTATCATAATGGGTGGGACGTTCCCTTCGTTTCCTGGTAAGTATCAGGAGGAGTTCATCGCTTATTCTTTCAAGGCTTTGAATGATTTCTCATCCCATTTTTATAAGGATGGCAAGCTTGATTTCATGAAGTTCAAGGAGTTTTTTGAGTTGCCTACTGGTAATATTGATGACCCTGCTCGTATTGAGAAGATTAAGAAGAAGATTCTTGCTTTGAAGAAGATTTCCACTCTTGAGAAGGAGCATAAGAGGAATGAGTCATCTCTCATAAGGTGTGTTGGCTTGACGATTGAGTCAAGGCCTGATTATGCAATGCTGAAGCATGCTAATGATATGCTTAAGCTTGGCTGCACTAGGATAGAGCTTGGCATCCAGTCTGTTTACGACGATGTTTTGAGGAAGATGGAGCGTGGCCACACAGTTGCTGACTCGATAAAGTCCACTAAGATTTTGAAGGATCTTGGTTTCAAGGTTAATGCTCATATGATGATTGGTCTTCCAGGTTCTACGCCTGAGAGGGATCTTTCCTCTCTTAGGGAGTTGTTCCTCAATCCTGATTTCCGTCCTGACATGGTGAAGATTTATCCCTGTATGGTTTTGAAGGGCACTAAGCTTCATGAGTTGTACAGGGTTGACAAGTACAAGCCTCTTGTGACTAAGGATGCTGTTGAGATTATTGCTAAGTTCAAGTGTGATGTTCCTCCTTACGTCCGTATCATGCGTGTTCAGAGGGACATTCCTACTAAGGTTACCGTCGCTGGTGTTGACAGGACCAATCTTAGGCAGTACATTGCTGAGTACATGAAGGAGCATAACATGAGGTGCAGGTGTATTCGCTGCAGGGAATCTGGAAGGGCTAAGAAGGTTGAGCGTACAGAGATAATGGTCCGTCCTTATGATGCTTCTGACGGCCGTGAGTTTTTCATTTCCGTCGAGGATGTCAAGAATGATGTTTTAGTGGGATTTTGCAGGTTGCGTTTTCCATCAGGTAATTTGAGGAGGGAGATAAGCAAGGGCACTGCTCTGGTTAGGGAGCTTCATGTTTATTCTCCGTTGGTTCAGATTGGTAAGGTTCCTGCCAAGGGTCAGCTGCAGCATAAGGGTTTTGGTGCTATGCTTCTGAGCAAGGCAGAGTCTATTGCCAAGGAGCATGGTTACAAGAAGATGGTTGTTATATCAGGCGTTGGTGTGAGGTCTTATTACAAGGGTCTTGGTTACAAGTTGGAAGGTCCTTACATGGTTAAGAAGATTTAGTGTTAGATAAATTTAAAGGGTTCTGTTACGTCGCTTGTTTTGTACATTCTGTTTCTCTCGGAGAAATTTGGGATTTTGGATTCTTCCCTGTATTTTGTTACCGTTCTTCTCGCAAGGCGGGACACTCTTTCTGAAATCTCTCTGTCGGAAAACGCGGCTTTCCTTTCAAATTCTTCCTCAAGGATTTTGTTTAGCGTTGGCAGGGCAGTGTACCTGTTAAGGTCATCCCTGGTTGCAAACAGGTCTTTTGCGTAAAGAAATTTCTCTATACCTTCGGTGTTTCTTGCTTCAACCCATCTGTTTGACAGTATTCTGGAGATTGTTGATGTTGAGAGTTCCATCTTGTCTGCAAGTTGGTCCTGCCTGAACAGGTTGTATCTAAAAGGATCGAGTGTTGCTATGAATTCTCTTTGTTCCCCTCCTAGGATTACGTAAGCCTCTCTTAGTTTGCCTCTTTTCCAGGTGTCAAAGCTTTTCAGCCTTGCTAGAAGCTTGGATGTTTCTGGGTATTTTGTTTGGTCTATTTGTAGTAAGAGCATGATCGAGTCTTTCAGATGGTCGGAGAATACTACTTCTGGTCTTTCATCTTTTCTTCCTATGTATGTTACGTCGGGTGTTATTATTGCGGGGTATGTCCCGAGGCATTCCTCGAGGGTCCTTAAGTCAGGCCCTATTATCATCCCTCCTCTCCTGAACTTATCATCTCCTTTTGGAGAGGCAAGTGCGCCGTATATGTTTTGTACTTTTGTGCTGCTGTCTCCCCTAGGCTGTTCTCTTTTGAAATTCTGCAGGGCTGTTTCAATGGTGTCTGGGTTGTATGTTATTGCTCCGGTTACTACATTAAGAACATTGTCTGGGACTGCCATTAGGTTGTTAAACTCGATTACCTGGGATAGCTTTATTTCCTGTCTCAGTCCTTGTGATAATTGCAGTGCTATTTTCATACAGCCGGTTTATTATTTATGATTTATAAATCTTGCTATTATAACTACTTTAGAATAGTCACAATAGAATAAGAATGAATCCCAGGCCGTAGCCCAGGTCTTGTAAAAATTATTGGTACTGTCTTACCAGTCTCTCTACTTCCCCAAATGTGTTTCCTTTAGTCCTTTCAACAATCCCGTTTACAATCATGTAAGGTGGTATTGTTTTAGGATCCCTTCTGACGTACGTGGGCATTTCGTATTGCTTCATTTCAACTTTTTTTTCTGTCATTTTGACCTCCGTTTAAGACTATTAGGGTAATATAACTACTTATTAGTAGTAATAATACTATTTAAGTCTTTCGGTGGCGGAAAAAATGGCCGGGAAATCCTCCACTTCTGCTATATAAACCTTTCTCTTTTTTCTGAGTTTTTGGCCTTCTCAGGGCTTGTAGACCGCAAATTTGGGGGTTTTGGCCATACAAACATTTTTAAAGAAACGGGTCGTTTTCTACCTTGATTCTGGGGGTGAATTGGTTACTCAGAAAGTTAGCAATTTAGTCACGAGGCTCGTAAAAATGGCAGAGGAAAAGAAGAAGTATTCGGCAGAGAACATCCAGGTTCTGGAAGGGCTTGATGCAGTTCGTAAAAGGCCCGGTATGTACATAGGGGATACAGGTGCTAGGGGGCTCCATCATCTGGTCTATGAGGCAGTGGATAACTCAATAGATGAGGCTCTGGCAGGTCATTGCACCCTCATCCAGGTGATAATCCATGAAGATGGTTCTGTTAGCGTTTCTGATGACGGTAGGGGTATTCCTGTTGACATGCATCCTACTGAGAAGAAGCCTGCTGTTGAAGTCGTCATGACCAAGCTTCACGCAGGTGGTAAGTTTGACAAGGAGACTTATAAGGTTTCAGGCGGTTTGCACGGTGTGGGTATATCTGTTACTAACGCGCTGTCAAAGTGGCTTGAGGTGACTGTTATGCGTGATGGCAAGGTTCATCTGCAGAGGTTTGAGAGGGGTAAGCCTGTTTTCCCGCTTAAGGTTACTGGTGATGCTTCTGATACTGGTACGATTGTTAGGTTCATGCCTGATGATCAGATATTCTCAATCCTGGAGTTCAGCTTTGATGTTCTTTCAAAGAGGTTGAGGGAGCTTGCTTTCCTTAACAGGGGTGTTAAGATATCCATTAAGGATGAGCGTGCTAATCTCGAGAAGATATTCCAGTATGATGGTGGTTTGATTTCTTTTGTTGAATACTTGAACAAGAACAAGAAGGCCCTGCATGATAAGGTCATTTACTTCCAGAAGGAGGACAAGAAAGTTACAGTAGAGGTTGCCATGCAGTATAACGATGGTTACATAGAGTCTGTTTTCTCTTTCTGTAACAACATCAACACCATCGAGCACGGTACCCATTATTCCGGTTTTTCTACTGCTCTTACAAGGATTGTTAATGATTACATAAAAAAGAATAAGATTAGTGATGTGAAGCTTTCAGGTCCTGATGCTAAGGAAGGTTTGACTGCTGTTATTTCTGTGAAGGTTCCTGAGCCTCAGTTTGAGGGTCAGACAAAGACGAAGTTAGGGAATTTGGAGTTGAAGGGTTTGGTTGATTCTATAACTTATCAGGCGTTGTCCACTTTTTTTGAGGAGAATCCTGCTATTGCTAGGATTATAATTTCAAAATCAATAATCTCTGCAAAGGCGAGGGAGGCTGCTAGGAAGGCTAGGGAGTTGACGAGGAGGAAGTCTGTTCTCGAATCAGGTTCTCTTCCTGGTAAGCTTGCTGACTGTCAGGAGAAGGATCCTTCCAAGTCTGAAATTTTCATCGTCGAGGGTGATTCAGCTGGCGGTTCTGCAAAGCAAGGAAGGTCTCGTGAATTTCAGGCTATCCTTCCATTAAGAGGTAAAATCCTTAACGTAGAGAAAGCCAGGATAGACAAAATATTCAAGAGTGAGCAGATTACCACTTTGATGTCAGCCATAGGTACAGGTATCAATGATGAGTTTGACATCTCAAAAGCTCGTTATCATAAAATTATTCTGATGAATGATGCGGATGTTGATGGTAACCACATACTGTGTCTGGGTCTTACTTTCTTGTATCGTTACATGAGGGGTTTGATTGATGCTGGTTATATTTACATTGCTCTTCCGCCTTTATACAAGGTGAAGAAAGGTAAGAAGGATTATTACATTAAAAATGACGAGGAGTTGAAAAAGCTTCTGGATGAGATTGGTAAGGAGGATGTTTCTATACAACGTTTCAAGGGATTGGGTGAGATGAATCCTGATCAGTTGTGGGAAACAACTATGGACCCCCAGACAAGGACCTTGAAGCAGGTTACTATTGAAGATGCTGTTACCGCTGATCAGATTTTCACCATACTGATGGGTGACCAGGTACAGCCTAGAAGGCATTTCATTTTCAAGTATGCTAAGGAAGTAAAGAATTTGGATGTGTGAGATGGCAGAGGAAATTCAGAAAAGGTTGATTGAAGACGAGATGAAGGAGTCTTATGTAGACTATGCCATGTCAGTCATAGTTGGTAGGGCCTTGCCTGATGCCCGTGATGGTTTGAAGCCTGTTCACAGGAGGGTTCTTTACACGATGTATAATATTGGTTTGCTCCATAACAAGCCATTCAGGAAATCTGCCACTGTGGTTGGTAATGTTATGGCTAAATTACACCCTCATGGGGACGTTGCTATTTATGATACTCTTGTGAGGATGGCTCAGCATTTCTCTCTGAGATACCCTTTGATTGATGGTCAGGGTAACTTCGGTTCTGTTGATGGTGATTCTGCAGCTGCAATGAGGTACACTGAAGCAAGGCTCTCAAAGCTTGCGGAAGAATTGCTTGTTGATATTGAGAAGGAGACAGTTGATTTTGTCTATAATTTTGATAATACTGCTAAGGAGCCTTCCATACTTCCTGCTAAGCTTCCTAATCTTTTGATTAATGGTAGTTCGGGTATTGCTGTTGGTATGGCTACTAACATTCCACCTCATAACATCAAGGAGGTTATTGATGCAGTTGTTGCTGCCATTGACAATCCTAACATTGACATTTCTGAACTTGTTGAGAAGGTTCCTGCCCCTGACTTTCCTACAGGAGGTTTTATTGTTGGCAGGTCTGGCATTCATTCTGCCTACACAACTGGTAGGGGTAAGATTTTGTTGAGGGCTAAGACCCATGTTGAGGAGAAGAAAGACAGGAAATCAATAATTGTTACAGAGATTCCTTATCAGGTTAACAAGTCTATGCTCATCGAAGCGATTGCTGACTTAGTTAAGGACAAGAAGGTTGAGGGCATTTCTGATATTCGTGATGAGTCTGACAAGAAAGGTATGCGTGTTGTTATTGAGTTGAAGAGGGGTGTTGATGACACTGTCCTCCTTAATCAATTGTTCAAGAACACTCAGCTTCAGACTACTTTTGGTATTATTATGCTTGCCCTGGTTGATAACCAGCCTAAGGTATTGAATTTGAAGGAGATAATAGACTGTTATATCAAGCACAGGAAAGAAGTTGTTACAAGAAGAACTCAGTATGACTTGAAGAAGGCAGAGCATAAGGCGCATATCTTAGAAGGTTTGAAGGTAGCTCTTAGCGACATTGATAATGTCATTAAAGTTGTTAGGGGTTCTAAGGATCCTGTTGTTGCTAAGGCTGAGTTGATGAAGAAGTTCTCCTTGTCTGAGATGCAGAGTCAGGCAATACTCGAGATGAGGTTGCAGAGGTTAACGTCTTTAGAGCAGGACAAGATCAAGAAGGATTATGATGATACTTTGGAATTGATTAAGAAACTTAAGGATATTCTTGCTTCTGAACAAAAGATATTTGGTATAATCAAGGATGAGTTGTTTGATATTGCCAATAATTTCTCTGATGCTCGTAAAACTCAGGTTCTTGACATTGAAGAGGACATTGAGATTGAAGAGTTGATATCGAAGGAGGACATTGTTGTTACCGTTACACATTCTGGTTACATAAAACAACTTCCTATGGATACTTATAAGCAGCAGCGTAGGGGTGGTAAGGGTATTATCGGTACTGATTTGAAGGAGGAGGATGTTGTTGAGCATCTTTTCACTACTGCAAATCATAATTACATCTTGTTCTTCTCTAACAAAGGCCAGGTTTATTGGTTGAAGGGTTATCAGATACCGCAAGCTTCAAGGTACTCTAAAGGTAAGGCCATTGTTAATCTTCTTAACCTGAAAGAAGGGGAGAAGATAACTGCTCTTGTTCCAGTTCCAACTTTTGAGGGTGAGCGTTATTTGCTGATGGCAACCAAGCATGGTTTGCTTAAAAAGACTCCTCTGTCTGAGTATTCAAGGCCTAGGAAAGGCGGTATTATAGGTATTACTCTAAGGCCTGGTGATGAATTGGTTAAAGTTAGGTTGACTCCTGGCATTTTGAACATGCTTATTGCAACCAAGAAGGGATTGGCTGTTAAGTTTTCTGAGAAGGATGTTAATGCTGTTGGAAGGCAAGCCATGGGTGTTCGTGGTATTAGGCTTTCAAAGGGTGATGAGGTTATTGGTATGGAGGTTGCTCTTGAGTCTGGGACTCTGTTGACTATTACCGAGCATGGTTATGGTAAGAGGACTCCTATCCCTGATTATCGTCTGATTAAGCGTGGTGGTAAGGGTGTGATTAATATTAAGACTAACGAGAGGAATGGTGGTGTTATAGCTATCCGTACCGTCACTGATTTTGATGAGATAATCTTGATGAGTGAGAAGGGTGTTGTTATTAGGGTTCCTGCTTCTGATATTTCCTCAATCGGTAGAAACACTCAGGGTGTTACGATAATGAAGTTGGAGAAGGGTGATAAGGTTAAGACAGTTGACCGTATTATAATTTCAGAGAAGGGCACAAACGGAAGTAATATTAAGTCTGAAGATAACAACGTTGATAACAACGGCGTTAATAATTCTTAGGTAACGTTAAAGGTAAACATTATAAACTGGTCAGGGAGGGGGCTTATTGTTATGCTAGAGTTTAAGACTAAACCGGATAAGGAATCTGATTTGAAGGAGCTGCTTCATCCTATCGTGGGGAAGTGGTTTTTCTCTAGGTTCAAGTCTTTTTCTCTGCCTCAGCTTTATGGTGTTATGGAGGTCCATAAGAGGAATAACATCCTTATTTCCGCTCCTACCGGTGCCACTAAGACCCTGACGGGTTTTCTTTCTATCATTAACGAGTTGATTGACCTGTCTGAGAAGGATATGCTTGAGGACCGTGTTTATTGTGTTTATATTTCCCCTCTCAAGGCTTTGAACAATGATATTGAGGTCAACCTTTCTACTCCTCTTGTTGAGATGGAGAGGGTTACTGGTAGGGGTCTAGGGATTAGGGTTGCTGTACGTACTGGTGATACCACAACTTCTGAGAAGGCTGCTATGTTGAAGCATCCTCCTCACATATTGATTACGACTCCTGAGTCTTTGGCTATTCTTTTGTCTTCTTCCAAGTTTGTTGACCATCTGAGGAATGTTCAGTGGGTTGTTGTTGATGAGGTCCACGCTTTGGCTGAAAATAAGCGTGGTGTCCATCTTTCAGTTTCTCTTGAGAGGTTGCAGGAATTGTCAAAACACATCACTCGTGTTGGTTTATCAGCCACGATTGCTCCTCTTGAGGATGTTGCTCAATTCCTTGTTGGTTATGATAATGGAAAGGAGAGGGACTGTAAGATTGTCAATGTTCAGTTTATGAAGCAGCTTGATATTAAAGTGCTGTCTCCTGTTCCTGATTTGATTGATGTTTCTCATTCATTGATGCATAATAAAATGTACAAGCTGATGGATGAGTTGATACAGCAGCATAAGACCACTTTAATTTTTACTAACACACGTGCTGCTACCGAGCGTGTTGTCCATCATTTGAAAGAAAAATTCCCTAAGAATTATGCTGAGAATATCGGTGCCCACCACGGCTCTCTTTCCAAGGAGCATCGTACTGATATCGAGAGGAGGTTGAGGGAGGGTAAGCTTAAGGTTGTTGTCTCTTCCACTTCTCTTGAGTTGGGTATTGACATAGGTTATGTTGACCTTGTTATTTTGCTAGGTTCCCCTAAATCTGTTGCTCGTGCCTTGCAGCGTATTGGCCGTTCCGGTCACAGGTTGCATGAGACCACTAAGGGCCGTGTTATCGTTCTTGATCGTGATGACTTGATTGAGTGTGCTGTAATGTTGAAGTCTGCTGTTGAGAAGAAGATTGACAGGATTCACATCCCTACTAATTGTCTTGATGTTCTTGCCCAGCATATTTTTGGCATCGCAATATCTGAAAGGGTTTACATTGACCATCTTTTCAACATGATTAAGAGGAGTTATTGTTACAGGAATCT
>JAZDEN010000013.1:0-33196 GCA_043808805.1 archaeon
GCTAAAAGCGGCAAGATAATTGCAGAGTACCCAAGCCCACGTTTTAAATTAGCCTCATCTTTGGTAGCAAATATACGCTGCCACAGATCCGGAGCTACCATGATCCCAATGCTGCCAAGCAGCAAGAAACCTATAATATTACCCCCACCTATACCAACAGGGTTAAATTCGGATATAGGAATGCTTGTCTTGCCAAACAAAAAAACAGCCACAGTCAAACTCATAATAAACATTATCACCAGCTGGAAAAAATCTGTTCTGATAACAGCCTTGAATCCGGCCAACAAGAGATAGGTCAAAATTACTGCTCCCCCTATTATCACAGAAAGATAATAAGGAAGCCCAAAAATAAGGGATAAAACCTTGCCTGCAATAACAAGATTGACAATAAGCAGGAGAAAATACTGCAGAACCAAGATAAATGAAAACATCAGGCCATTCTTCTTACCAAATATTTTGTAAAAATACTCAGCCATGGTATAAACCTTCATCTCATCAGCTTTTTCTTTGATAATCCTTGCATACCTCCTGCGAAGCAGAATAAATCCTATAGCCAGACCAACAAAAAGCCAGGCAGCCGAAATCCCATACTGATAGATGTAGGCAAGGTAGATTGAGAGAACTGCCCCATCAAAAAAACCTGCACTCATAGTAGCAGCCACCTGAAAACCAGCAACCTTCCTGCCTGCAATCATGAAATCCTCTTCTGTTTCCTTTCTTGAAGAAATAAGGCCAATAGCCACAACAATTGCTATGTAGATAACAAAGAATAATATAGCTAAAGTAAAATCCATACGCATTAAAAATAACAGCTAATTAATAAATTTTTGTAATCATCAATTTACTTACAGCCAATTAACAACTATATCATCAGTACGTTCATAAGGACGAATTTCAGCCTTATCCGGCTTAACAGCATTTTTCTTCTCTAGAATACCCTGCCATGCAATCATAGCACCCTGATCGACCAAAAATTCATTAGGAGGAATAAAACACTTACCACCACGCTCTTTACACATAATCTTTGCCATCTCCTGCAACCTTTTATTGCAGGCAACACCGCCACCAAGCAAAAGCTCCTTCTTCTTACAATGGGCCATGGCCCTTTCAGACACTTCTAATAACATAGCAAAGACAGTCTCCTGCGCAGAATAAGCCAGGTCTTCAACTTTAAAATTTTTAGAATCATACTTCTGCTTAAGGTTAGTCAACAAACCAGAGACAGAAACATCCATACCCTTAACAGAATAAGGCAACTCAACCAAGTTTTTTGATTTAATCGATAATTCATAAATCTTAGGACCACCCGGAAAACCAAGACCGATGTAACGGGCAAAAGAATCCAGGAAATTACCAACACCCTGATCTAGAGTCTCACCAAAAACACGATACTTCTTCCCTTCGTAAGCGATAACCTGAGTGTTGGCACCAGAAACATAAAGAAGAACAGGATCTTTAGCATTAGTAGTCAGATTACCAATTGACAGATGACTCACGCAATGATTAACACCAACTATGGGAACATCGTTCTTTTTTGCAATCCCCTTCGCAACGTCCAAACCGACATGCAAACAAGGACCCAAACCCGGACCTCTAGAATAAGAAACAAGGGAAACATCACCCAACTTCATACCTGCTCTCTCCAAGGCAGAATTTATAACATTCTGATAAACACGCTCATGATGCTTAGCAACGTCAATAGGAATCATACCACCCTTCTCAGTCGTGAAAACATCCTTCACATTGGCCAAAACCTTCTTCCCTTTGATTACACCCACACTAAAGGTATGAGCTGTTGACTCTATGCCCAAACAAACATCCATAAGAAAAAACTAAGGAAAGAGGTTTAAATAATTTACCTAAGACCTCAACCTACCCAACATCAGACTGGCATAAGAAGAAGTTATGCAATCACCAATGTTTATCTTAAGCATATCAGAATACAACAACAATTTCTCGAGCATGCTGGAGTAAGGCATCTTATCAGAAGGGTCCCTAACATCTATGCTAACAAACCTACCCAACTTCCTCACGTCATCAAGATTGAACCTCACGCTATCCACTTGGTAGATATCACGCTTCTTGTAAACAACAACAAGAGTCTTAAGCTCCTTAGGAATATAATCAACAGCCCTCGAATTAGGAGGGAGTGTATTGAAAAAAACACTGCAACGCTGATTATCAAGAGAGGTCACATAAACAAAGAAACTCTCAATGTTACCCTCCCTGATCTTAAACATGGCATTTGGGACATCAAAATAGGTATCAATCTGATGGTCCAGACCAAGATGAGATGCACCATGAGAACCTAGAATTTGTCTAACACTGTCATGATCATCACAACGAGACTTAATCCTGGCGGTTATCGTATCAAACACCCCTCCAGTATCTCCTAACCGAATCAAGACTCTCCAGAGTCCCAGTATCAAACCACTGACCCTTGTCATGATAGCCATAAAGCCTGCCATGCCTAGCAAGCACAGGAAAGACATCCTTCTCCATCATCGCAAACTCCCTACCCGAGACCATATCACACACCTCAGGCTCAAGCATATAATAACCAGAACTTATGAGATTGGAAAGAGCTTCCTCACGCTTCGGCTTCTCAACGAACTCAACAATGCGGTCACCATCCATGCGAACCACCCCATACCTGCTCACATCCTGGACAGAAGTCAGAGCAATGGTAGCAGCAGCATTATTCCTCTTATGCATGCTATACATCCTTCCAAGATCAACGTTGAAAAGGTTATCACCATTAAACATCAAAAAAGTTGAGCTAAACCTCGACGAAAGAATCAGAGGGCCTGCAGTGCCCATGGGCTTCTCCTCAAGCGTGTAAGAGACCCTGAAATCATGCCCTGAGCCATCACCAAAATAAGCCTTGACCTTATCAGCAAGATAGCCAACACCAAGGACAACATTCCTAACCTCATACTTCGCAAGGATATCAAGAACATGCTCTGTCAAAGTACGGCCGTTTACATCTACCAAGGCCTTAGGAGTATCAAGAGTAAGCGGCCTAAGCCTAATGCCTTCACCACCCGCGATAATCACAGCATCTTTTATATCCAATCCAAAACACCTCAAAGATAAAATCCACAAAAAGAATATAAAAAACTATGTGTTTTTCCATATATATTATCAAGTAGGAAATCATCACTTTAAAAAATAGATTTATATATCACCAAAGTTTTTAGGTAACACATGAAAAGAACAACACTAATCGGACTTGGGATAATAGCAATAGCATTGATAGCAGCAGGGTGCTCAACGCAGGAGCCAAAGGCAGAAACACCACCACCAAACACACCACCGCCGACACAAGAAACAAGCAGCGTAACAATACAGAACTTCGCATTCTCACCAGCTGACCTGGTGATAAAGCAAGGGACAACAGTAACTTGGACAAACCAGGATGACGTGCAACACACGGTGAAATTCGACTTTCAAGAGTCACCCATACTATCAAAAGGACAAAGCTACAGCTATACCTTCAACGAGAAGGGAACATTCGACTATATATGCGGACTACATCCCTCCATGAAAGCAAAAGTAACTGTAGACTGAGAATTATTTTTTACTTTTTTTTATCTTCAAGGTAGACTGATTCTTAGGCAGAGCTGTAATTATCTGCGACTCTTCTTCTATGCCAAGAGCAAGAGTTTTTCCCTTAAGATAAAGATGGCCCACCAAAGCGGACGTAATAGCATCAAGCTCATCATGAGTAATGTCCTTCCTGCCAACATCACCCTTAAAACCATACTTGATTAGGGCCTTTTGCAAAGGCCTATGGTCATCACCTTTCCTCGGAATACCAAGAAGGTCCTGGGCACTTCCGGGGTATGTCTCAATGACCTTCAAACCCTTACCCTCAAACAACCCCTTTAACATAATACCACGCTTAGTAAGCTTCTGCATGCCGGCAAAGCCGCAGGGAAAAACACGAATATGCATCTTGTACAAAGCACGCTCACACTCACGCGTAAAACCATGCTTCACACACTTACAATTGTACTCTATACAGCACCTGCCCTTAGGAAGGCCAAGGGGGGCGTCAATCGTCACCAAATCAGGCTTCTCCTTCAACGTAGCCTCAATGATCTCCTCATCAGAATGCAAAGGCATCGTTCTAACCCTCATACCATTGCTCATAACAGCAAAACCAGTAGTCTTCTTCTCAACACCTGCAAGGTCAATACCAATGATGCGCATAAAAAAATAATTTGTAAAAGGTTATAAATAACTTTGCATTATAAAATGAACATGAAAATAAAAGACCACATGAGAGACAGGATAAACAACATGAAAATAAAACAACACGTCAGGGACAGACTCGACAAGCTACCACCACTGCAAATACTGATAAGAAACTTCATAATATTAGTACTGGCACTGTTCCTTATAGGCCTATTATTGATATACATACAGAACTCCTTTGAATCACCAAAGGATGCCGCAGAGAAAATAAGAAGCCTGGGAGTCTTCGGGCCAATAGCCGTAATATTACTAATCATACTTGAGGTGGTCGTGGCACCCATACCAGGAGTTCTGATATCAGTAGCATCTGGTTACGCCTTCGGGACATACCTAGGAACCGTATTCTCTTACATAGGGAATATAATAGGAACGGCAATAGCCTTCTTCCTCGCAAGAAAATTCGGAAGACCACTCGTGGAAAGGCTCACGAGAAAGGAGAAACTGGACATGTACGACTGCTTCTTCAAACAGTCAGGAAACATACTGATATTTACAGTGTACCTATTCCCCATCTTCCCAACAGACATAATAAGCTTCGTGATAGGGCTAAGCAACATAAGCTGGAAAAAATTCATGGTAATAATATCAATAGCATACATACCTAACATGTTAATACTCAACTACATAGGCGCAACACTCTTCGAATCAAGCATAGCAGCAAACTCACCTATACTGTTCATACTGGTGCTTCTTGCAATAGCAATGGGGGTAGGAATATACTTCTACGTGAAAAAGAAAATGAGCACCAAATGTGACATAAACAATGAACAACAGCCTTAATTCGAAAGGTTTAAATACAAAATTTCAGGTAGAAATTCTCAAGGGTCCATAGCTCAGCCTGGAGATACCAAAGTATCAGGCAACTAGAGCATCGGTCTTATAAGACAATCCTCGGTACAGAGGCATTTTAGGACAGCCGAGGGTCGGGGGTTCAAATCCCCTTGGACCCACTTCTAATAAAAAACTACAGGCCAAAAGACTTCTGGAACTCCTTCATCTTCCTGAACTGGTTCAAGAACTCAACACCCTTAGTTGTCAGGATAAGGTACTTGTTGTTATGCTCATTCACTTCCTTCACAAGCTCGCTCGAAATGAGGTCTTCAAGGTAAGAATTCAATAGCTTATGGGATAGGTTAGCCTTGTACATAAGGTGAGTAGGCTTAATCTTACCACCCTTTTCATTGATGGAGGTTAGCATATCGCTAACGATATCCATCTTACTTCTTCTCTGGTTCATTTTCTCAGTATGGAAATGAATAGGTATAACAATATGAGATAGCCCAACAGCTGGACAGACTCAGCAACGACATACAAAACAGGATGGAGCTGGACTGTTATGAAAATAATCTGGCTGATGAAAATCAGCAGGAAAGATAGGGCAACAAGCAGAACATTCCTGGACCTGCACTCCACATAGTTATTGTAGTAATGTATGAAAATAAGCAGCAGCAAAAGCGCAGTCGTTATGTGGAAGATGTGGAACAGGAAATTACCGAACAACGCAGCGACAAAAGCAAGATAGACCAGGAGGAAAGCATAGTACTTGTCCCCCTTCCTCTCAAGAACAAGAAAAATACCAACCATACCCAGCATAAGAAGCAACCTAGAGACAAAAAACCCTACAGTATAAAAAATATCCAACTTCTGGAAAGTATGAGTGATAACTGTGAGAAGACCTACCTGAACAATCTTAGTCGTAGGATAATAGATGCTAATGTCCATCAGTATCTTAATGATGTAAGACAGAGAAATCATGAAAAAGGCATAGCTGAAATACTTGTGAATGCTTTCCTTGCTGAACTTGTAAACCTTCCAGCTGTAGATTGCAATAAGAAGAGTAACGATGATAGTGATTAGCTCAAAAATATTATCAATACCCATGAACCACGACGGACTGAAAACTACCTTTATCATCTTACCCCTCTAACCCAAATTTTGATTTAAAAAACTTATGCAACATCGTTCTCTAAACTAATTGCATAATGAATTAATAAATGTATTCTTTAGGAAAACCATGGATTCGGGGGGTGCTAACTATGGAATATATGGTAAACAACACAAATCTCATAAGGGGGCTGGTGAACCAACTGACCTCAGAAGAAAAAGACTACCTCAGGTACCTGAGGGTTAAGCAGCATGGAAAGGAACACTGGACCAGAAAAAGACACAAAAGAAACTAATCTTTTTATTTTCTTTTTATTTGAATCACCATATTCTTGATGGTGTCCAACTCAACCTGGATGTGCTCAATCTCACGCTCAGCCTTCCTGTTAATCTCATAATCCCTCTCAGCCTTGATCCTGTCACGCTGTTCCTGCCTCTTCTGGCTCATAAGGATTATAGGGGCCTGGAGCGCCGCAAGGCAAGAAAGAATGAAATTCAGAAAGATATACGGGTAGGGGTCCCAGTGCTGAATAAGGACAAGAACATTAAAAATAGCCCAGAAGAACATGAAGACAAAAATTGATATTATAAAATGCCAGCTGCCACAGAAAGAAGTAAGATGATCCGCAGCCCTCTGACCGAGGGTAAGCTTATGGTTGTAAATGTTCTTCTTGTCCTTCAATTTACCTACCTCTTTCTCCTCTTAACCTTCTTACTGACCGCCTTCTGAGTCTCCAGATGATTCTTTATCTCATCACCAACATTCTTGAAACCAAACTTTGCAGACATCTGCTTAGTAAGGAACGCAAGATAAGCAAGCATAACAAAGAACACACTTATCAGAAGATTGGAAAAGAAAACCGTAACCAAGGGATTATCCACCTCTATAATCTTCAACTGCGTCAAAAGATTCCACAACGTGTAAATAAAACCAATAAGGACCGTAATGTACAAAGCAGTAACCAGCCTAGTAAACTCCTCACCCGCAGAAAGACGCGTAACGCTGCTGAACAAGAGATAAGCGGATATCAAAGAATAAATACAAACAAGACCGCTGCTCGTAGCAAAAATAATCACCAATATCTCATAAATTTCCATTTGACCGACCTCCTGAAAAATCTATAGAATCATCAAAAAACTTGAAAACCTGATTGGCAAACTCATCATCAGCACCCTTCCTGGAAGAGATGGCAAGGCCCTTGGCAC
The DNA here is from genome assembly GCA_043808805.1 of archaeon. Taxonomy (GTDB): domain Archaea; phylum Nanobdellota; class Nanobdellia; order SCGC-AAA011-G17; family VGLX01; genus JAWABC01. Next base: position 7,351 of record JAZDEN010000013.1, read on the forward strand.
CGTACTCCTTTATCTTGGCATTCATTATGTGAACAAACTTTATGACAGTCTGCATGTTGTTGTAAATGAGAAGAGTGCTCAAAGAATCAATGATTATGTAAGCCTTGCTGCCTGCAAGGGAACTTATTGCCTGGGAGATAGCTATGCTTATGTCAGTAAGATTCTCAGGACTCCTTATGTAAAGGCAGCTGCTGTCCTTCGGCTCACTCCCACTCATAAGAGTTATAGTGTCTATGAAGACAACAACCTTCAAATCCACCTTATCCTTCTCCAACGAACGCTTTATGCTGCTGAAGGGCTTGTCTATGCACAGGTAAACAACAGGGGACTTCATCTCACTCACAATGTACTTAAGAATGTCAGTGCCTATCGTCTTGTACTCAGGGGACCTCGCAGATGTAAATACGAGAAAAGTGTCATTATCACCTAACTTTTTCCTGACCAAATCCGATATCTGAACCAAAACCTAACCCCTTTTTACTTCTTTTTTTCCCTAGCCCTGTCCTTAGCGATGAGATTCTCATCAATAAGGAACTGCTTACCGCAGTAGACACACCAGTAAACCGCATTAAAGTAATTGTCAAACTCGTTACCGCAGCGATTACAGTGAGTCATTTTACCCTGAAATGCGCACTGAATAATATAAAACTATCGTTTTTCAGGCCAACGAAAAGGTTTATAAAACATGCTAAAGTTGTAGATTAATAGGCTTAAAGCCAGACGCTCCGTTGGTGTAGTCCGGTCAATCATTCGGCCCTTTCGAGGCCGAGACCCGAGTTCAAATCTCGGACGGAGCACTTCTTTTTATAACAACTACCAAAAATGCAACGCTAAGCTGTATGGATAAGATAAGTTATTAAAAAATTAAAAAAAGAAATTCTCCCCACATTTGAAGATGGAAGGATTTTCTGGGTACTCCCATATCATACGATACACCTACCCCTCCCCTGAGCTGTTGCCCAAGCTTTATATTCTTCGCGGATGCTATAAAATGGGTTAAGTATACATTCGGAAAAACTTACGTTGTATTTATCAAAAAGGGCTAACATAAATTTATCTTCCTCCTTGTCTAACTTGGACTTTTTGTCATCCAACCTCTTAAACCTATCATAGGACCTGAAGACCGTTAATTCGATAGGTATACTCCTATCTAACTGCCTTATACCCTCCACTAGTTTATTGTATTGCTTATTTGCCATTAGAGAACTGTAGAAAGATTTATACAACTTAGGCGATTGATTCACCCAATTAAAGTACAAATTCCTGTTCTTGGTAAAGATTCTTGATGGCAATTGCTCACCTAAAACCATAGAAAACCTTGTATTTTTCAGCTCATGATCCCTAAGCCTTGAGGACATGGAATTAATGTAAGAAGACTCGCTAACATACGTCTTTAGGAACATGGACTTAGAATAAATCCTTGACAATAACTTGTACATAGGGTGATACTCTGGCAGCGAATTTTTTATCTCTTTTCTGTATTCCCTCCTTTTGGTTTGTTTGAAGGGAAGGACATAATTTATCAAAAGCTCTGTCACTGAAGAGGCTGCATTCCCTTGGTCCGTTGCGAGTTCTCTTATTTTTCTATGTGTGAACATATCACATTCTTTATACCATGAAGGGTCGTAACTGTAAAAAGGGTTGATAAAATCCAAAACCTGAATATCCAAATGTCTCAAGTCCCTAGGTTGTTTGCTATGGAACTTCCTTAACCCATCCTCTAGAGTAATAAATGGTTCAAACGCAAGCTGGTACAACTCAAATAATATTTTGTAACTCTCTAGAAAATCATCAACAAGCTTTGATGACCTTGACTTAACAGCTTTCGTAAACTTCAGTTTGTTGTACAGTTCTTCCCTTTTTGCTTCATCATCAACTGATAAGAAACCTTTTGAAAAAAGAACATCCGGTTTATCCTCACCATCTTTTCTCTCTGTATCAATAAGTTTGACACCATAGATAACTGCCTCAACTATCTTCTCAATTTTCCTACTAATAAACTGCTGTAAAACTTTCTTATCCCATTCAAGATAACATTCATGCACCCTGGCCGCAGGCAGCAAATCTTTTTCAAGCTTTTCAGGCTGACCCTCAGTGGATATAACCTCACGAAGCATTCTTGAATATCTACGATGAGCGCCTGTGAGCTCAAAATACGGGTTTACTTCCCTTGGCAGTTCTGCTATCCTCTTCGCCCTTTCAAGCAAGCTTTGATTTCCTAAAGCCTTAGCTATGATTTGGGCGTTGTCCAGGTTGTTAGGATCGATATGGTATGTTTTAGTTATCCAACCAACCCTTGACCCATGAGCATACTTTAAATCTTCTTCTTTGCATATCTCACCTAAGTGACTAGATATTGCAGAAATTGTTGATTCACCAAACTCCTTGCCTTCAACACGGAAAAGTGTGTCCTCAAACTCCCTCCGTTCTTGTTCGGTAAACAGTTGAGGATTCGATTTGAAAATTGAGCTGATTATGTCATAACGCAACTGGGGTATCTCATATTCCCTTCCCTCCTTGTGATCGGTAATAAAAAGAAAATCCCTATCCTCTTTGTATCTGGGGATAACATCATAAAGGACGCCAACAACATCCTCTAAAGTATGCGGTGCGTATTCAGCCTTAAAAAGACTCCTTTGACCTGCCTTCAATTCATAAACAAACTTTTCCTCTAATCCATTCTCAGTTCGTACAAAAGCTACATGGTTGGGACTTGTGAAATTATTGCCCAATGAGGTACTAATAAGCGCCTTTTTCATATAACCCCCAAAACCCACCAACATACAGGTTCTTAAGCTTTATTGTCAGATACTATACAGCAGACACCTGTAGAAATATTTATAACTCTTATTGCTCAATGGATAAACATGGGAGTAGCAGCCACCTGTAGCAGAAGAGACTTCCTAAAACTCATACTACCAGCATCAGCAATAATTCTAGGAATACCTGAACCTGTCTACGGACAAGAATCTGTAAAAAACACACAAAAACTAGAAGAAATAGCAAGAAGGGAGGCACAGGATTTCATCTCTTCAATACCCAATGAACTATCAGAAATAGAGAAAGTGGCACTTTCATATGATGTCTACATGCGCTGCAAACACGGAATCGTACTAAAAGCAACAACAAAGCTTTCGATGCAGAGGAACGGGAACGAATACCAGGCAACAGTTGGGATAACAGAACCGGAACCACAAACAGACTGGAGCTGGCTCCTTATGACATTCATAGGCAAGAACACAAGAGAATACAAAGACCTAGTACGTGCGACCAAGCTGAGGATATCAGAAACTTTCTTCCTGGACAAAACCTACAAGACAAAAGTATTCAAACAGGAGATGCTCCAAAATGATTCAGAATCAAAAACAATCAAAGTGGAATTTGACTACAAGAACAGAGAGGCAAGACTGTTCAAGGATGAGGGGGATGATATCCCGAAAATTCCCCTGGACTGCCAGACAGGACCCATGACAGGATACTTCAACCTGCTGTTCTTCCCCAAGACAAGACGCATGACAATAATAAAACCACAAAGGCAAGTAAACGGTGACGGAGTAGAGTATGTATTCAGAAATGAGGACGTCCACTTCACAAAAGACAACTTCACATACAGGCCTGTTTTCAACAAGGGCTCACTATTCGAAGCGATAGAGGGCGGAGTTGCATACGACACAATCGAAAACGACAGGACACTCGTCCCATACATAATCAGAATAGACTCGGTGATAAGCAAAAAGCGCAGAAACAACCAAGAGAGAAAAATCAGAGAACTTGACATGATGGAGCCGAGACCATCAGACTACGAAGACACACGCAAGAGAATCCTCGCTGAAGACGTTCATGCCGCAAGAGACGTTAGGGCATTCCTGACAAGGGCACACGTCAGTTAACTAACTTCTTTACATCTTTCAGATAATCATCACGACGGCCAACACTAACAACAGGCAGGTTATATTTCTTAGCCTCTCTTTTGATGTAATCGTTAAAAGCGATAATCCACTCAACCTCTTTCTCCTTCACGCTATCAGGATACTTATTTGCATCATCCCACAATCCCCTCGTGAAAATCGTCTTCCTAACGCGCTTAATATCCTCATCTATAAGGAAAACAACCTTCACACGCTTGTCCTTCTTAACTAATTTCGAGGCTAACTTAGGAAGGACTGCAACACCCTCAACAATAAACGATTCCCAGACATAATCCTTCTCGATGATAGCCTTCACACCCTCCCAAACCTCCACACTCTCCTCATTCTGATGCTTAACTATCTCTCCAGCGGTATTACGAGTCAAATACTCCACTGCATTTTTTGGCGTGGCCTCATTAAAGGCAAACAATGAGGGATAATCCTCCTTCCTGACCAACTGCCTCATCTGCTCCCTAATCGTATCCGTAGAAATCCAAGGAAGCTTAAGCTGCTCTGCCAACTTCCTTGCAGTATAACTCTTACCGGCTGTAGGAGAACCACCGATCAAAACTATCCTTCGCATAAAACTATAATCCAAAACTACCTTATAATATTTTCTAACGATTCCAGTACAACTTCATAGAAAGATCGTTAATAGGGTGACCGGTAAAACCGAGAAGCAACCTGGATGAATTCAACTTGTAGATCTCAAGCATAGTCAGCTGGCGATTCCAGAAACTACTTAACTTCGCAACATTCTTCTTGTGGTTCTTAATCTTCTTACCACCCAACTCCTCATACTTCGTCTGTAATGCAATAGCAGCCTCATGGGCTTTCTTCTCAAGATCACTCTCAGCCTTGTATAGATTGTGCTCCTCATCGGCAAGCCTCTTAAGCTCTGGATTCTCCTCGATCTCCTCTTCCTCCTCATGAACACCACCCTGCGTGTTATACCAGAAATTAAAGGCCTTAGAACTCGCACCAGAGTATTCCTTAAACGCCTTGGCAAAAGCATAGAGGTTATCGACCACACCGGGATGAGTAATAAATGCAGGAGTAGGCGCCTCCTTAGTATCCATCAGGGCATGATGTATCTTCCTGAGATTATAGCCTTTGTTAATAAAAGTGTGGGGATGGGAGGCAATATGGTGCAAATCCTCACCCATAAAACCATCACACCACTGCTCCTTCAAATCAGGCCTTGAGGCTATACCGTCGTAATACTCCCTTCCGCAAACCTTACAAGGCTCACGACTTACACCAAAATTCCAGAAGTGATACCTGTCGTCCTCCATTATGCTACACAAGAGTTTAGCAAGATTCTCACCCTGCAGGGATTTGACCACAGATTCAAAATTCTCCTCCTGGAACTCCCTCTCCCTTTTCTTGTATTCAATCCGATTCCTACCAGCCTCATTTATGTCAGCCTCAACATGGAAGGCAAGACCAACATCAGAAAGGTAATCTGTCAAGGATTTCAGCACAAGTGCCAGGTCAGGGGAACCCCACTCCCTATGGATTTTAAGCTGGAAACCAAACCTGTCGGCAATCTGAAATGTGCTTAACTCTGTCCTGCCAGCAAAACCCACAATGCCATAATAATCTGTAGTACCAATACTGTCTATTTTCTCCAGCCGCTGTTCTAGTGACTGGTCATCACATATCTCATCCTTGTTAAGAAGAGCGTGGGCCATGAAATCCCTGAAATACCTCTTCCTAAACTCTTCAGGTTGCATGTCAACAATAACTGTACATGTATTTATAGGGATTGCATTATTATTAATATCATACTGTGCTTCCTCAATTTTTTCTTTAAGGGAATAGTCCTTCTCCCTTTTAACATTAAATCGCTGGCCACCAACAACCACCTGAACACCTTCTTTTGGATTAGCATCTTCCCTTAACATACTAACCCTGTATATATCACCATAATGCTGCTTACCACTTGGATAATACTCCTCAGCCGCAATCAGAAGCGTATGATTACCCTTGTAAATCACATGATACTGCTTTTCAGGATCAAACATCTTACCAAGGGCACTCAGGTCATCCCTCAATGCAGGAAGGTTATCTGTTACATAACTCAGAACCTTCTGGTCAACACCAGTAACTATCTGAGGCTCATGAGGCTCCATCTTCAGGTCAAGAACAAACTTATTCTTACCATTGGGCAATGCCTTATGGACATTTATAATCTCTGAGGGCTTTCTGTAATAAGGTTTCAGTGGAGGGTCGATATCCTCTGATTTTATCACACCATCACCAACCAATGACCTAAGCACCTCAGGCAGCCTGTCAATAATAACCTTATCATCATGCTTATCGAGATCAAGACCCTCCCTCAGCTTGTAGAAAAACTTTATACGCCCACTATCCCAATGGTCTGGCTCATGAAAATCAAAAAGCCTGTCATGGTCAACTGCAGTCTTATTCCAACGCTCGAGCATCATACCAGAATACCACTGCAAGAACTTCGCAACATCAGGGTCATTACCCCTGTTAGCATAATGCTTCCTCAACTGCTCATTCACCAACCCACGCACCTCATCCGGCACATCAAGACTTCCGTGAAAACCCCTCTTATACTCCAAGCCAGCCTCCTTAGCATATTCAGAATTAACCATGTCAAGAGCCTTGCGGAAAGACAACCTACCAGCCTCTGCATCAAGAACCATCGTCGTGAAATACTTCAACTGGTCGATGCCAAGCCACTCCCAAGAAGGATTATCAAAAATCCTTAACTCGGTAGCGAAGTTCCACTTAAGGTCACCCTCCTTAGCAATCTTTTTAGGATACCTCATATCGGTAAGATGGCCGAGAAACTTATTAGCAAAATCACCAAGATTAGTCTTAAGATAATGCTCCTTCCACACCTCCTGCACCATCTTCCAACCAGAAGTGGGATTCTCCTCAGCAGCAGCCTTAATCGCATGATAATGCGTAAGTACTTCCCTCAAATCATCAGCATCACGCAAGACATGTTTTTGTCCGTTGAAGATGGTATTCATCACCGCAAGGTCCCGCCTACTCTCAAACGGCCTGCCATACAACTGCTCAAGCCTAGGCTTAGCCTCCTCCCACAACTTCTGCACCCTCTTAGGATGCTTCGCCTCGAGAAGCTCCTCCTCAAAACCATACCTCTTCTCACTTAGGTTTTGCCTAGCAGCATACACCTTATTACTATAATAACTGCCGTCACACCTATCCTTAACCTTCAGCTCAACCTCAGCCTTAGGAGGGATAAACCCCTTAGAGAATTCAAAAATATGAGGAACGTTATCAAGTGCCAGGTAAGCAGCCTCTTCAATCCTGTCCTGCTTGACAAGGCCTTTCAGCTCCTTTGTAAGGTAAACAACCAAACCCCCCAATTCCATCCGAAAGCAGATTTGCTGGGAACTTATAAGGATTTATGTGGGATAGCAATATTTTTATATTAACCTACATTCAACAGGATAAAAGGAGGCGAAAATAAATGAAGATGAAAATATTGTCCTTAGCATTGCTCGCAGTGGCAGTTCTACTCATAAGCGGATGCGGCCAAACACAGACAACACCAAAGATGGGAACACTCGTAATGCAGATAACCGACGCACCACCAGAAGAACTCAGCATAGAGAAAGCGGAAGTAACAATATCAAACGTGGAAGTGCACCTGGCAGCAGAGGGAGAAGACGAAAACGCAACAACAGAGGCAGGATGGTCAACCGTTGTCAGCGAACCAAAAACATATGACCTTATAGCGATAAAAGATGTTAACGAGGTACTAGGCCAAAAGGTATTGGCTGCAGGGAGGTACACACAGGTAAGACTGAATGTGGACAAGGCAACCGTAACAATAAACAGCACACAATACGACCTTGAGGTACCATCTGACAAGATAAAACTGGTGAAAGGCTTCACAATAGAGGATAACAAAACAACAACAATAACCCTGGACTTCGATGCACAGGAATCAATAAAAGCCATAGGAAATGACAAGTACATATTAAGGCCTACAGTAAAAATAGTACAGGAATAAGACTTTTTTGTTTTTTACTTTTTCATTTAACTTACAGACCATCAAACTTAACAATTCTAACAAGGGAAACCTTAGCCTCAGGGTTTGAAATCAGAACGTTATCAGCAATGTCCTGCATAGCCTTCCTTATGTCCTCATCAGAAAAATCATAGAGGAAATACGCGATGTAAGCAACGTTAACCGTGTGTCTCGTCACCCTAGTCCTGAAATCAGGACCGTACAGAACACTCGCAACAACACCGTTAGCATCATTAAGTATTATATCATCCTTCTTGATGATTTGTGTCTCGTTGTTAATCTTAACGTATTCCTCACCACCACGAGCAAGACCAACAACTAAACCACCCTCAAGGCACTCAAGGTCATGACCCGCAACCAGAACCTGATTAAGAAGCTCTGACAGAAACATCGACTCAACAAGCACAGAAACTGTCGGTATCTGCTTCCCAGAAATAACCGACTTAAGCTGGAACTCAATGGGAAACTTCTTCTCATACCTCTTGTAGAACTTATTATATGACTTAACCCTGGGAAGGCTTGAAAAATCAACAAGATTACCCCTTATGAACGACTCAGCCTCCCTCTTCCTTGACTCAAGAGCAGGGTCAAAATCCTTGTTCACAACGTCCCTGATAACAACCACTCCCACGTTCAAATCAGGGTAGAGCAACCTTAGGGATTCATCGATTGAAATTTCCATACACCTAGCAAATACCCAAAATATAAAAGTTTAACGGCAAAACAAAAAGCTTTATAAATTCACAAAAACAGGGTTTTCTACAGATGAAACGAAGCTCACGCAGATGGAAGAAAAAACGCCAGATGAGATGGAAATGGCAGCGAAAGAGAATGAAGAGAGAGAAAAGAAGAAGAAAGATCGCTGTCAAGTAAACATGGATAAAATAACCAAGGAAAAACTGAACAAATATTTTGAGATTACTGGTGAAGCAATCAAAAAAGTAAAAATAAAGGAACCCAAAAACGTTGACCTAAAAGCGGTCGGTGAAGACTTCTTAGACATGGCAAAAAGATACTACGAAGATGCAAAACACTTCGAAAAGAAAGGGGACATAGTAACTGCATTTGCTGCATTGAACTATGCGCACGGATTTCTTGATGCGGGAGCAAGACTTGGGGTCTTCGACGTGAAAGACTCAAGATTATTTGCCGCGGACTAAAATGAAAGCGATAATAGTTTCTGGGATACCCGGGACGGGAAAAACAACAGTAGCAAAGAAGATAGCCAAGGAAATAAAAGGAGAATACGTTGACATCAATGAAGTGGTGCAAAAATACAAGCTGTCCGAGGGTTATGACAGAAAAAGAAAGAGTAACCTGATAGACGTAAAGAAACTAAATAAAGTTCTCATCGGAATGATCAACAAAAGCAAAAAAACACTCGTAATAGACTCACACCTAAGCCATTACCTACCAAAACAATATGTCAAACTGGCGGTAATATGCAAATGCAACGTCAACGAATTAAGAAAAAGGCTGAAGAAAAGAGGTTACGGAAAAGAAAAAGTAGAGGAAAATGTAGAAGCAGAGATAATGGATGTGTGCCTGAATGAAGCCAAGGAGTTAGGGCACAAAATAAAAATCATAAAGACATCAAAGAATTAAGGTAATCCTTCTTATACTTAAAACCATTCAACCTTGCTAATTTGCTCAAGGCCTTATCAGAATTGCTGCCATACTGGGCGGCCTTCTTCTTCCTGAAGGCAAACTCCTCAGGAATGCCAAGGTCAAGAGCAACCTTCCTTATGATGCACTTCTCCACACCTTTATTCAACTTAAACCTCGCAGGAACCTTCAGGGAATAATCAACAAGCTGGGTGTCGAGGAAAGGAACTTCTATCTTAACGTGATTCAAGTCCGCAACAACATAATCACGATAGGTGTCACGCTCATACATCTGCAACAAACCCTTAAGACATTCCTTATTCACATCAGAAGACTCCTTATGCCTCAGGTAACCAGCAAAAAGCTCTTCAGAACCAAGACCTGAAAAGACGAAATTACAACCGTCCTTTTTTGCGAGCTCACAAGCAGCGAACGCCGGAAGGGCAACACCAACCTTCACAGCATCAGGACCAACCAAAGGCACAAGCCTCTTAACCATCCTCTCAGCTTTCTTAAGATCAACCTTAACAACCTTAAGCCTGAAACCAAGCTTCTTCACAACCCTCCCAGCATAAACAAAATCCTCAGACTTCTGAACACCAGGGTAATCAAAATAAGCATTATAACAAACAAAATTACCCTTCAACCTCTTACAAACCTGAGAGATAAGAGTAGAATCAATACCACCTGAGAAAAGAACACCAAACTTCTTATTGGGAAGACGCTTATCAACAGCCTCAACAAACATGCCAAGAAGATTCTGAACAATAACACCCTCGGAACTACTGAGTTCAGGCCTAACAGAGAAAAACCTCCTGTTAATGAAAGTTATCTTACGGGTATTCCTATCATACCTTAGCATCTTAGTCGGCTTAAGCTCAAACACATTCTTATAACCTATCTTAATCAAATCATTCCTAATAAAAGAAAAAGCCAAACCCTTATCAGTAGAATAAAACAAAGGCTTGACACCGATAATATCCCTGGCAAGAACAACAGAATCCCTGCTGAAATAAGCAAGGGAGTAGACACCATCAACCTCATCCAACGCGCCCAAACCCTTCAAACGGATAAGCCCTGAAAAAAGCTCAGGATCATCAGAAGCTTTGATGTTATACTTATGAGTTAGCTTACAAAAATTATAAATTTCAGAATCACAGATAACAGAACCGTCATCAAGCTTAATGCTGGAATGATAAACCTTTGGCATAATAATGGAATAGAAAACGCATTTAAAAGGATTACTTAACAGCCCTTCTTATCACAACAGCAACAAGCAGAATAACAACAAGGCCCAACAAAACAAGGGTTGAAACCTGGGCAAAAGAGATTGAAGATACTTGAGTGGGTTTTTCCTGAGTAGGTTGCTGAGGGGTTTCTTCAGGAGTTGTACAATTCTGAATCTCCTCATGAGTGCACCTCTTCACAAGGCTGTTGCAATTATCAACGGTGCAAGGATTGTTGTCATCACACTCCGAATCCAAAACACAGGTCTGAAGAGGAACGGCACGGTTCTCGCACACATTGTTAACACACAAATCAGTCGTGTCAGGATTCTCATCATTGCACTCAGCATTGACATTACAGGGAACCTGTGCCATAGAAATAAAACAAGCATCATTAAGACAGGACTCATCACACTCGCAATCACTGCCACAAGCAACCTCAACCCTGAGGTTAGCCGAACGGTCAAAAACATCATCCACCTCAACCGTTGCCTTACCAAAACCAGCCTCATTATCAACAATAACCTTCTGGCCATTCATGCAAAGAACAACCTTATCATCATCAACATTCGTACGCAGAAGGGTAAAATTAACACCATCAATATCCCTGCTCTCACCAACCCTAAGGCTAACAGGCACAAACTCAGCAAAAACAGGCAAAGAGCACAGTACCAAGAACAAAGTAAAATACCATAAACCCCTTTCCATACGGATAAAACCCAAAGCTAATTTAAATAGATTATTGAGGTAAAAAACAATAATTAAAGTCTTTGACAGACAGAATTCCTACAGCCACACCTGACACCAGTATCAATAACAACAGAGTCAATGGCACATTTAGCCTTGGTGGAAGGCTTGAAAAACTTGGAAGAATCCCTCAAATTATTGCAGGCATTAGCAACAAGATTACAATCACTGGGAGAAGTTATGAAAGCGCAGTCAGGATCAGAAGAACAGCCCTGCGAAGCAGGAACAACAGTTTCTACACTGCCAAGGCCACCGACCTTATCAGTTACTTTCCCAACAAAAGCATCATAACCAAAATACATCACGCCAAAAACAACAACAAAAACAACGATGAAAACTACGAACTTGAAAGTCTTGGCAAGAAGCTTCAGAATAATAAAAGACAGAAGAAAAGCAATCAAAGCAGTAATTATAAGCCTGGAGTCCATACCAAGCAAAGAGGTGAAATGATATATAAATTTATTTGTTAGCGATGAAGACTTTCCTCACACTCTGAACACGCTTAACCCTATTGACCATGTCCTTTATGTGGTCCGTGTTCTCAGGAACAAAAGCGAAACTGCACTCAGCCAAATTCTCAGAAATCAACTTAGCCTTCGCATTACGGACATGAGTACCTGTAGCAGCAACAGTGTTCAAGACATCAGCAAACAAACCAACACGGTCATCAGCAACAACCTTAAGCTGAAGCTCAGAATTGAAATCCTCCACCCAGGAGAGCTCAACAGAAGAGGTCTTAGGCCTTATGTTGGTACAATCCCTCCTGTGAACAACAACACGCTTACTCCTGCTCCTCGTGATATAACCAACAATCAAATCACCCGGAAGAGGATGGCAGCACTTAGCAAGCTTAACAACAGCATTCTTGACAGGAACATAAACCAACGAACCCTTGACGGAATCACCAACCTCCAGATACGGAACAGGGGAGCTGGCGGGAATACCCTCCTTCTGCTTAATAGTGTGCCTAATCTTATCACGTGCTTTGGTAGTCCTAACAATCTTCAACCAGTCACGGTGAGGCTTAGCAGTCTTAGATGTCATAATCTTGATAATATCACCATTCTTCAACTCATAACGAAGCGGAACGATACGACCGTTAACAATAGCACCGGTAGTCGTGTCACCAATGCTGCTGTGGATTGAATACGCAAAGTCAAGGGGAGTAGAACCCCTCGGAAGGGCTACAACCTTGCCCTTAGGACTGAATACATAAATCTCATCCTCAAAAAAATCAACCTTCAAAAAATCCATGAAGTCCTTGGTCTCAGTCGAATCACGCTGCCAGTCAAGAATCTGCCTCAACCAACTAAGCTTCTTATCAAACTCATTATCATCACCATAAACACCCTTATACTGCCAGTGAGCAGCAATCCCCTCCTCTGCAGTCTTATGCATCTCCTCAGTCCTTATCTGAATCTCAATAGGCTGACCATCAAGACCGATAACGCTAGTATGCAAAGACTGATACATGTTAGACTTGGGCATGGCAATGTAATCCTTAAACTCACCCGGAATAGGCTTCCACATGTTATGAATGACACCCAAGGCTTCGTAACAATCCTTAACAGAACCTGTAATAACACGCAAGGCCATCAGGTCATAAAGCTCCTCAAAAGAACGCTTCTTATCAACCATCTTCTTGTAAATAGAATAGAAGTGCTTAGGCCTACCAGAAACACTAACCTTAATACCAGCCTTGAGAAGCTCCTTCTCCAAAGCACGACGAGCCCTGATGATATCAATCTCACGCTGCCAACGCTTCTTGCCAAACTTCTTCTTGAACATCTGATAAGTCTCAGGTTGAATATACTTGAAAGCAATGTCCTCCAACTCCCACTTTATCGAGGCAATACCAAGACGGTAAGCCAGAGGGGCGTAGATGTCCAACGCATCCTTAGCAACCTTTACTTGCTTGTCATGCGACAGGTACTTTAGGGTACGCATGTTATGCAGCTTGTCAGCAAGCTTTATGATAATAACACGAATATCCCTTGTAGTGGCCATCAACATCTTACGGACAGTCTCAGCATCAGCCTCATCAGGATTTGAATAATGCAACTTACTTATCTTCGTAACACCATCAACCAGGGAAGCAACCTCCTCACCAAACTCCTTCTTAACAGTCTCAAGAGAAACATTCGAATCCTCAACAACATCATGCAACAGAGACGCAACTATAGACGAAACGTCAAGCTTCAACTCAGCAAGAATATAGGCTGCATTAAGAGGGTGCTGGATGTAAGGCTCACCAGAAGCACGCTTTGTGCTGCCATGAACCCTATTAGCAAACTCATACGCCTTACTAATAAGGTCAACATCAGCCTTAGGGTTGTACTCCCTAACCTTCTTGATAACCTTCCTAATATTCATCATAAATACCATATTGAGAAATCTTAAAAACCTTGTTATAACACCCTAAAACCCAAAATATTTAAAGAATAAAAGGGAAAGGGAATAACATGAAATACGACAGACAAAGGCTGTTCCTGGGGGAGAAAAACCAGAAGAAACTGGAGAAAAGCACAGCAGCAATAGTAGGCCTGGGAGCACTAGGCGGAGTGGCAGCCCAACTCCTGGCAAGAAGCGGGGTAAACCTAATACTAATAGACAGGGATGTGGTAGACGAGACAAACCTGCAGAGACAGACATTATTCGACGAGAAAGACATAGGCAAGATGAAGGCAGAAGAGGCAGAAAGAAAACTGAGACAGGTAAACTCACGAATAAAAATAAAAAGCCATTCAATTGAATTGAATAAAAACAACCTGGACATACTCAAATCAGATGTAATACTGGACTGCGTAGACAACATGAAAACAAAATTATTGTTAAATGATTATGCCATCAAGAAAAAAATACCCCTAGTACACGGAGCCGCGATAAGGGAGATAGGGAACATATTCAACGTCATGCAAAAAGGCCCCTGCCTAAGATGCATATACAAAGACAAGCTAAACACAGAAACATGCGCAACAGTAGGAGTGCTAAACACACTAACATCAATGATAGGAAGCATGCAGGCGATGGAAGCAATAAAAATAATAACAAAAGACAACCCAGAAAAAGACCTCCTAAGAGTAAACATATGGAAGAATACCATAACGAGAATAAAAATAAAAAAAAGAAAAAACTGCATATGCTAACACAAGACAGAATTCTGATGATAAGGGAGCTGGAAATAGAAGGGATAAGAGACAAGAAAGTACTGAAAGCAATGGAAGAGATACCAAGACACGAATTCCTGCCCAAAGAACTGGAAAGAGTCGCTTACGCAAATTCAGCACTGCCAATAGGCCACGAACAAACAATATCACAACCATACACAGTAGCATTCATGCTTGAAGCACTGGAACTCAAGGAAGGACAAAAAGTCCTAGAAATAGGAACAGCAACAGGATACAACGCATGCCTAATAGCACACATAGTAGGAAAAAAAGGAAAGGTATACACAATAGAGATAATACCAGAACTGGTCAAGATGGCAAAAAAGAACATAAAAAACATGGGAATGAAAAACATAGAAATCATAAAAGGGGACGGAAGTAAGGGGTATGCGAAGGAAGCACCATACGACAGGATAATAGTCACAGCAGGAGCGCCAGACATACCCAAGCCATTGATAAAACAACTAAAAGACAAGGGAATAATAGTAACACCAGTCGGAAACATGTACTCACAGGGAATGATAAGAGCAAGAAAAGAGGGAAAAGAGCTGAAAAAAGAGAACCTCGGGGAATTCATGTTTGTACTCCTAAAAGGGAAACACGGTTACAAATAAAACAAAAAATATTTAAGCAAAGCAAGGATAGGCATAAACATGAGCAAAAAGGGGCAAATATACATAATAGCTGCAATACTTCTATCAGTCGTAATCTTCGCGATAGCATCTGTAACGAATGTAGCAAAACAAGAGAAGTTCAAAGGAGACTTCGAAAAGCTATCAAGAAACTACGAAACAGAGGGATCAAGGCTGATAAACACAGTCGTGAACACAGGAGAAGACGTAGGACCAAGATTCGGAAACTTCACATACGCATTCACATCATACTCAAAAACACAAAACCCACAATTCGGACTAATATATGTTCTTGACTACAACAACAGAGTCTACATAGGAAACTACCTGCCAAATGACATATACGTCGACTACGGAGGACCTGAACTGATGGACCTCTCAGGATGCTTCAGCAAGGTAGGGACAAGCGTAACATTCGGAGCATTAACAGCAAGCTTCGACACAGGGGTCCAAGACCTGGAAAAATGTGTAAAAGACATGCCAGAACCACCATCAAAAAGACTGTTCGTATCAATAGGCGAGGCATGGTACCCATTCGAGCTTGTGTCAGGAAAACCACAACTAATGGTCGTAAGCCAGATGGAACAAGCAGAACAGAGAAAAGTATTCGTCGGAGGGGAAGGGTTCGTAAAGGAAGCAGAAAACTACTGCACAGAAGTCCTAAAAGGAATGGCCTATGGACAACAAATATGCAAGGCACTAGAGGAATACGGAGGACCGTGCTACTGGGATGAAAGTGAATCCCACACATGGAAATGCAAACAAAAACTGGAATCCATAGAGGAACTCAAGGAAGAAATATCCGGCGAGGGAGCACAAGACGAACAGGCACTACAAGAACAGATAAACCAGATACAGGAACAGATACAAAATATGTACACCAATCCGCCACAAGGGATGACCACAAAACAGATACAAGAACAGATAAAGAGCCTGCAAGACCAGAAAAAAATACTTGAAGACCAACTGAAAAAACTAAATAAGAAATGATAAAAGAAAAAAGAGGGATGGAAACAGTAGTCGCATGGGTGCTGCTACTCGGATTTTCTATTACACTGGGCGTATTCGTATTCATGTGGGCAACAAAAAGCACAACAGACTTCACTGAAAGCACAGTGGGATTCGTTGAGGGTGGAATGCAATGCGAACAGGTGCAGATATACGCGGTATTCTCAGAAGACCCAAATGACCCGACAAACAAATGCTACCTCAACATAACAAACAATGGTTATTTCACAATAGACGAGATAATAATAAGGGGAACAGCAGGAACCACCTCCATACCAAAGCAGGAGATAAAAACACCACCATTCGTACCCCTAAAACCAAAAGAGAGGATAGACGGGAACATATTAGGACTGCCCAAAACAGGATTAACATTAGACATAATACCGGCAGTAAAAGACAAAAACAAGATAATAGCCTGCCCAGAGAAGATGATAACAGTACAGTGCTAATAGGAATGTTTATAAATTTAAAATAACAAACAGAATATAGATGATTAAGGCAAAAAAAAGAGGTATAAGCCCGCTAATAGCAACAGTTCTACTAATAGGTTTTGTGATAGCCCTCATACTGATAGTAGTCCTATGGGGAAAAAACTACATCGAAGAACTGGCAGCAAAAAGAGGAGCGTTAGCGCAGAAACAACAGGAATGCCAGATAATAGATGTGACAGTAAAAAGCATAAGCCAGCCAACAGGAAACCAGATAACAATCATAGTGGAAAACCTCAAAGACAAACCCATAGACAAATTCGTGTTCCGGGGACTGACAGAGGGAGATGAGTCCGATGTCGTTGAGAACTTCGAAAGGCTGGCAGGGCTTGAGATAAAGTCATACGACATAACATTCGGAATGGGCTTCGGGACAGGAGGAATAAAGAAGATAGACATAATACCCGAACTCAAAGCGGGAAAAAACAAATATGTTCCATGCAGCGACAAACACGTCACTGTAAAAGTTAATGCTTAAAACAAAAGGAGGTTAAGAGATGAGAAAGAAAAAAGGGATTTCGCCTTTGATCGCAACCGTGCTAATACTGGGATTCACTGTAGCCCTAGCAGCAATAATAATGGTATGGGGACAGAGATTCACAACGAACATGCAGAAACAGACAGAGGAGACAGCAAACACACAGATAAAATGCGCAACCGACGTAGACTTCAAGATAAAGGACGCATGCTCAGCAGGCGGAGGTGGCTACAAGGTTACCATTGAGAACAACCAAGGGTTGAAGATAGACAAACTTGTAGTGAGATTCTACCAAGCAGTCGATAACATGCAGGCAACAGACATGTTCAACACAACAGGAGTAGGTGCCTATGGAATAAGCAGCGAAACATACACACCCAACCCTGCATTGCAGGTGAAATTCGTTGAAGCAATACCTGTCGTAACAATAGGCGGGAAACCAGTAACATGCGCAGCAAACAGGCAAGACTTCGGAAGCCTTGAAGGAGCAGTATTGGACGCTTGCTGATAAAGCTTTTTATTTTTTATTAAAATGATAAACAAAAAAGGTGACATCTGGGTATCAGCGGTGCTTTACATAGCACTCGGAATGGTTATAATAACGCTAGTTCTGGCAGCAGGGCTGCCAATAATAAACAAGATGAAAGACAAGAACACAGTATCACAAACAAAGAGAGTCCTCCTAAGCATAGACGACAACATAAGAGAAGTGGCAACAGAAGGGCCTGGATCGAGAAGGGTGATATCACCGCTTGAGATAGGAAGCGGACAACTCTACGTCAACACAGGAGAGGATTACATAGAGTGGAAGATGACAACAAAGAACAAGATGATGGAACCGGGAATAGTTTTCTCAGAAGGGGCACTGAACCTGAGACTAGACGAAACGTTCATAGAAGACCAGTACGACATAGGAATATTCATGAACTACACAGGAGCAGCAGATATAGCAATACAAAACGGATCACAAGCAGGACCGTTCAAGGGAAGATACAACCTTGTAATAACACACACAGGAAATTTTAACACACTCGGGGCACCACAGATAAGCCTAGGATTCTTATAAAAAAGCATCAAGCAAAGCCTTTAAATACCAGTTTTTTCAAAGAAAAACATATGTTCAGGGGGTTATTCAGCAAATTCACGTCAGGGAATACTTTATACTACCCAGGATGCCTTACAAAATTCGTTCTAAAAGATGTGGAAGAAAACTACAAGAAGATACTAACACAGCTAAAGATAGAGTACATAATGCTGGGAGAGATGGAATTCTGCTGCGGATCACCAGTGCTGAATGCAGGCTATGAAAAAGAATACAATGAGTTAGTTGAAAAAAACAGAGAAGTCCTGAAGAAATACGGAGTAGGAAAGATAATAACAAACTGCCCAGCATGCTACAAAATGCTCAAAGAACAATTCCCAGAAATAAAGGTGGAACACATAACACAGACGATATGGAAGAACATAGACAAGATGAAACTCAAATCATTCAACGAGAAAATAACATACCACGACCCATGCCACCTAGGAAGGCACTCAGGAATATACGACGAGCCAAGATACATACTCCAGGCGCTTGATTTTGAGGTTGTTGAACTAAAGAACAACAGGGAAAACTCTATGTGCTGCGGAGGCGGAGCAGGGTTGAGGACTAATGCACCACAGGTATCAGAGAGGATAGCAAAAATGCTCGGAGAAGAGATAAAAACAGAAAAGATAATCACAACATGCCCACTATGCTACGTGCAAATAAAAGAAGGCACGGACAAACAGGTACTGGAACTAAGCCAGGTGCTCGTATGACACTGAAAAATTTACTCGGAGCGGAAAAAACATCAGAGGAACAGATAGACAAGATAGCATACTCAAGCGACGCATCACAGATAAGAGGCCAGACAGAGATAATTGCATGGCCTGAGACAGCAGAAGAAGTGAGAAGGACAGTCAAATACTGTTTAGAACAGGGAATGAACATAGTGCCAAGAGGAGGGGGAACAGGACTGGCCGGAGGGGCCGTACCCAACAACTCAGTCGTAATAGATTTATCAAAAATGAACAAGATCGAAATAAAAGGGGATTACGCAACAGTGGAACCTGGAGTCGTCCTTGAAGACCTCAACACAAAAACAGAAAAATTCCTGCCAGTAGTGCCTGGAAGCAGAAAATCAGCAACCATAGGAGGGATGATAGCAACAAACGCAGCAGGAATGAGAAGCATAAAATACGGAAAGATGCTCAACTGGATAGAAGAGCTCGAGGTCATAGACGGCAACGGCAACAAGACAACAGTAGGGAAAGACAAGATAAAAGACTTCTGCGGAAGAGAAGGAACAACAGGAATAATAACAAAAGCAAAAATAAGACTGGCAGAAAAACCAAAGGAACTATCACTATCAATACTCACATTCGAAAACATAACAAACCTTGCAGAAAAACTAAAAGAACTCGTGAAAAACAAAAACGTAAGCGCGATAGAATACCTAGACAAGATAACCTCGGCACTAGCCGGACTGGAAGACAGGCCACACCTCATAGTCGAATACGAAAGCTATGAAGGGAACATCAAGGGACAGGACATGGAAGAGGTATGGGAGATGAGAGACGGAATATACGCCCTGGTCGTGAATGAAGGATATGCCGTAATCGAAGACCCTGAAATAAAGATAGAGAACATAGACAAATTCCTCTACTGGCTGCAGAAAAATGACATACCAACATACGGACACATAGGAATAGGGGTACTGCACCCACACTTCAGAAAAGACTCACCACTCATAGCGGAAATGTTCGAAACAACAAAAACACTCGACGGCAAAGTATCAGGAGAACACGGAATAGGAATACTAAAAAAAGAATACGCAGAGAAAGAGATAGTAGATGAGATAAAAAAACTAAAAAAGACCTATGACGAGAAGAACATAATGAACAAGGGGAAAATAATATGAAAGCAAAAAAATGCACGGAATGCGGACTATGCAAGAACGCATGTCCTGTCTACAGGGCAGCAAAAAGGGAATCCGTAAGCCCAAGAGGAAAAGCGATGCTAATAAAACAAGACGTGAAACACGGAGTATTCTACGGATGCACACTATGCAAGGCCTGCGAAGTAGCCTGCCCACTGAACCTTGACCTAGGACTGAAAGAATGGAGAGTGGAACTCGTAAAGAGCGGAATCGAGACAGAAGCAGGCAAGAAGATGATCGAAAACGTAAGGCAGTACGGCAACCCATTTGGCAAGGTGGAAAAGGGAAAGGTTCCGAAAGACTTATATTGCTGCTAATCCACCCAAAATAAAATGAGAGCAGAAATAAAACGAGACGTTATTTCTATCTTAAAAGATGCACTCATAGCCGTAAAACAAAACGACACGCAGAAACTAAAAGAGATAAGCGACCACACAATACACGACGCGAGCATATACCAGGACAAATACTCAACATCAATAGCAGTCGTGATATACTCACTATCAAAGGTCTATGATAGGAACAAATACAAGGAATACTCGGGATGGAAGGAATTCCACATGAGATGCGTAAAACACCTGGAAAAAGCACAAGACAACCTAAACATGGACCAGGTCGGAAGATACAACCAAGAAATAAAAAACATCTACAGATCGATATCAGCCATAGAAAAAGAACTCGGGATGTTTATAACAGAAGTGCTTAAGCACGCACAGATAAAAAAAGGAAGCAAGATATACGAACATGGAATATCAATAGGAAGGACTGCTGAGCTCCTAGGCATATCATCTTGGGAACTCATGGATTACGTCGGGCAAACAAGAGCACCCGAGATGGCACCCGAAACAGTATCTGTCAAAGAAAGACTAGAGTTCGCCAAAAAATTATTCTCATGAAAAAACTTCTGATAGCAGGCATAGACCCTGGAACAACATTAGGTTATGCACTACTCGACCTAAACGGAAAAATCGTTAAAACAAGAAGCTCCAAACAGCTGGAAATGAGTTCCCTTATATTAGAGATGATAAAAGAGGGAAGAGTGGTCATAATAGGGACTGACAAGGGGAAGACACCAAAATTTATAGAAAAACTATCAAGCAAGATAGGTGCAAGGGTAATAAAACCACAAGAGGACATGAGCGTCGAGGAAAAAAGAGAGACCACAAAAGAATATGATTTCAAAGACGAACATGAGAAAGATGCGCTTGCATCAGCTCTTTACGCATTCAAAAGAATAAGAGGACTGCTTAACAAGATAGACAACTACCTCAAGGAAAAAGGAAAAGAGGGGATAAGCAACGAGGTAAAACAAATAATGCTCTCAGGAAGAGGACTCAGAATATATGAGGCAGTGGACATGGTAGAAAAGCCAGAAACAGAGACTGCCAGCAGAAGAAAAAGGATCAAGACAGGAAAGATGAAAGAAGAACACTTCGACTATGAGGAAGAAAAAGAAGAAGAAACAGAACCTGGAAGGCCGGACATGGTAAGAAAGAACATGAACAAGATGATAAAAGAGAGAATGAGGAACATAATAAGAATAAAAGACCAGAAAATAGACTTCCTAACAAGAAAAGCAAGGGCAAAGGAAGAAGAGGTGAGAAAACTAAACGAAGAGATAACAAAACTACAAAAGATAATAGAAAAATCAGATAAAAACATAATACTCACAAAGATAAAGAACCTCTCATCAGAAGAGATAGAAAAGAAGGAACTGGGAAAGACTATATTCGTCGAAGACCCCAACGCATACAGCGAAAAAAGCGCAGACAGGATAAGAGAAAAAGTCAACACCATAATATCCAAGAAAGAGATGAGCGACAAGCTAAAAGAAAAATTCCAAGTAACATTCATAAACGCAAACAAGCTAGACCCTGAAGAACACGGAAACATAATATTAATAAACAAGGAAAAACTAGAAAAAGAAAAGAGCAAAATAAACGTTGTAAAAAAAGTCGTAGAAGAATACAAGCAAAGCAGAAAATGAAAAAGAGGTACCAGATAATCTTTGTGATACTAGCTCTTTCTCTACTGTACTTTGTCCTGAACAAGGTAGGATTCAGGAACATATGGGAAAATTTAATGTTATTGAAATGGTACTACCTCGTACTTGCTGTAGGAATAAACCTGCTCGTGTTCATGACATGGAACTACAAATGGAAACTGCTCGTTGACAAGATAAGCAAGGTAAGATTCTGGCAACTATTCCCGGTATTGATGACAGGGGTCTTCTTCAACGCAGCAACACCAACAGCAAACGTAGGAGGGGAGCCACTAAGGGCATACTACCTGGGAAAGATATTCAAAAAAGACAAGTCAAAATACTTTGCAACAATAATAATAGACAAGATAACCAATGCCGGGACAGCGCTTATATTCGTGCTGTTCTCAGTACTGTTCATATGGATGTTCCTCAAAACATCAACAACACTCAAGATAGTGCTGCAAACCCTAGTGATAGTAGCGGCAATAGTTATTGGGATTGCAATATTCTACAAAAAACTAAAATTCAGGAACACAGCAAAAGTATGCTATCCACTATTCAAGAAAAAATTCAAGACAAAGGAAAGCTTCCTGAACTACGCAGAGCGGAGAAAAGAAAACATGTTCTGCGTCCTGAGAGAATTCTACAAGAACAGAAAAGCACTAACAAAAGAAACAGGACTGGGAATACTGATGCAGATATTCACATTCGGGAAGGCATACATACTCTTCATAGCACTAGGCGAACATGTCAACCCTCTTTACGTGATACTCGCAGTATCTATAGCCGTGATGATTGGACAACTGATAATAGTACCGGGGGGGATAGGGGTAGTAGAAAGCAGCATGATAAGCATGTATGCACTACTGGGAATAAATGCCGATGTGGCAGCAATGGTAACCATACTGGACAGGGTAATATACTACTTCTTCGCACTGGGAGTGGGCTATGTCATGTTCACGTACACAAACTATAAATACAGCAAGGGATGAAACAAAAATATGGAGTGGGATTTCAAAAAAGAGGTCAAGAGAAAAGGGATACACCTACTATCATTGTTCTTCCTACTAAGTTACGTAGCCTTCGGAGTTGTCTACGGACGGAAGATAGCGCTAATACTCCTCGTTTTCCTCCTAGTAATATTCCTTGAGATAGACTACATAAGGGTTGAGCTGAAAAGAAAAATACCGTTCATATGGAAATTCTGGAGAGAGAAAGAAGAAGGCAGATTCGGGGGACAGGTATTCTTCCTGATAGGGGCCATAATAAGCCTGGCAGCATTCGACCTTAAAATAGCGATAGCAGCGCTACTCATGGCAACATTCGGAGACATGGCAGCATCACTAATAGGGAAGAGATTCGGGAAAACATGGTGCCTTAAGGACAGGGCAGCAGAAGGGATACTGGCAGAATTCACGATTGACCTGATAATAGGATTCATCGTCCTAAACAATCTATGGGTCATTCTGGTTATGGCCGTGACAGCAACAGTCGTGGAAACACTGATTTATAGCTTGGATGACAACTTGATAGTACCAATATTCGCTGGCTTTAATGGACAGATAGCTATGTGGATAGTGCAGAGGTTCTTATAATCCAACATGAAAGAAGAAATCGAACAAATAAAAGAGAGAAACAAAAAAGTCGAGGCAGACAAATCCTGGGAAACAAGCAAGACAAGAAGAATCATCATTGCACTGATGACTTATATCATAATCGTTATCTTCCTATTCTCCATAAATGCACCAAACCCATGGCTAAACTCCATCGTCCCAACACTCGGATTCGTACTCTCCACACTGACACTCCCATTCTTCAAGAAATCCTGGATGAAGTACATCTACAAGAGATAGCCCTCTCTCAAGGTTCTATATCACCACCCCGCTAGGGTATCACAAAAATCTTTATAAATTTCACCACATTGGTTTTAACAATGGACAAACAAAAACATAACAGTTATGATATAAAAACAAGGGATGTTCTGCAAAACCAGAAGTCGGCACAAATCATAATAGAATCACTGGCACCGTTAAGGGAAGGGAAAGTACCTGGAGGGACAGACGACTTACTAGACCGTTTACTTTCCAGCGGGCAGACATGCT
Organism: archaeon; assembly: GCA_043808805.1. GTDB lineage: Archaea > Nanobdellota > Nanobdellia > SCGC-AAA011-G17 > VGLX01 > JAWABC01. The sequence goes on from JAZDEN010000013.1 coordinate 31,695, forward strand.
ACGACAGGCACCATGCAAAACTGATCAGGAAGATAAAAGACCCAACAAGAATAAAAGATTACACACAGCAAGCAGCAGAATTCCTGAATTACCTCAAAATAGACAGAGGCCAACTGGGATTCGTAGAACAAGTTATGAACCTAGAGGGGATAACAGTGAGAACAGTACTACCACAAGGCGGAAGAGCAGCACTGCCGATAATGGCCTTCATGGGGGGACCACGCCCTGATTTTAACAGGGTAACAATACAGGGTGGAATCCCTGGCAAAGAATCGCTGGAAGAACAGACAAGATATCTAACTGCCAAACTTGGCAGGCCCACAATTGCCGCCAGCATCGAATGCGGAAACTACTTCACTTATGAGAAGGTTGGAAGAAACGCACTTGCACATGTTTACCTACTGTTAGACAAACACCACATAAACACAAAATAGGGTACCCCAAATTTCTTAGAACAAATTAAAAAGAAAAATCAAAAGAGTCTTCATAGCCTATCATGAAGCCCTCCTCCTCAGCAGAAATCTCGTCATCCTCCAGCAAAGACGACCTGTATTCCTCCATATAGATATCTTCCTCCTCGTACATAACACACCACCCCTCTTAGTTTAAAGGCAAACTCCTCAGCTGCTTGCTAAGAAGCCTGCTTATATTCTCCTGACTGATATCAGCCATAGCACTATAATCCTTGATCTTCCTCAAATCCTCCAAAATAGAGCTCACGCTAATTATGTTCATAACCGCCACCTCCCTGAAACTTTGCCAAACCTAAGCTTTAAGAGTTAATAGGAGAAGGAGTATAAAAGGGCTGCGCGCACAGATGACGGATGTCCAGTGGTTAGGAAATATATTTTTTAGAATCTACATAATAATGTTCTAAACTTAACAAAATTTAAATAATTGACTATGCCCTATATCCCTATGGACATAAAAGATATGCAAAAGGAAGTTGACCTGTGGGTGAAAGCAAACAATGGGTACTGGGCACCACTTTCCCAATTTGCAAGGCTAGTGGAAGAAGTAGGGGAGCTTGGAAGAATATTAAACCACGTTTACGGTGAAAAAAAGAAGAAACCTGAAGAATCCCACACTTCAACAGAAGAAGAGCTAGGGGATGTTTTGTTCACAGCAATCTGCATAGCCAACAGCAACAGTATAGACCTTGAATCTGCCTATGAAAAAGCAATACAAAAATACAATATAAGAGACAAGGACAGATTCAAGTAAAATGAGGATTAGGCTATTGATGAAGAAATAAGATTACTTAACCAGTCTTTGCTTAACCTTATCACTTGTAAGCTCTTTAATAGCATCAGAAGCGATCCACCTTGCTGCTTTTGAATCAATCTTCAATATCTCATTGGCTGTTTCCTTAGACTTCAAACCCCTCATAACCTTAGTTCGACTCTTTAATGAGCCATGAAATCTCTCTATAAGCTCTTTCGCTGGCTCTGAAGTCAGAGTCTTGGCTCGGATATGCTTCGTGTCGGCACCGAAGGCAAGCT
>JAZDEN010000014.1:0-17551 GCA_043808805.1 archaeon
TGAATATGCCAAAAACTGAACCTAATGCGATAGCATTTGGGGAAGGACTGCTAAGAATCCTAGAGGAAAAAGATTCCCCAATCAAGAGCAGACTGGAATTCGGAAAATCAAAAACAGGCTCCCAGCTGGGATACCCATACATAGTATTCCTGGAAGACCTGAGAAAGCTCAAAAAATACACTTTCCCGTGGAGATTCAAGAGGATAAACGACTACACAATGGCGAGGAGAACACTAGGCCTAGGACTGCAGGTCATGAGGACATCATCCGTACAGAAAATATTCATGGACACAGCAACATTCTCAAGAAAAGAATACAGGACAATAGAAGAATACCTGTAACAAATCATAAGATTTAATAAAAAGCAAAGATTCCTAAATAATATGGGCCATGTCCTGAGATTCATACAAAGAAAAGAAATAAAATTCAGGGAAGGACTCTTACATATAGTTAATGGGGAAACAAAAAACCAGAAAAACAGACTTGAATTCGGAAAAAAACAACGAAGACAGGCATGAGATAAAAACATCAGAGCTGAATGTTATAAAAAAATATTTCTATCCGCTGAAATTCAAAGAGATAACACCATACCTGTACGCAAGAAGAACGATAACAGGCGGGCTGCAACTATGGTTGAAAAGACCCATGTCAAACTACTTCGCAGTCAAGCAATACGCCGACCTATTCACATTCTCAAGAAAGGAATATAAGACAATAGAACAATACATCTAAGCCGTATACCTACTGAAATAAGCCTTCTCTTTCTGATAACCTGCATGGGCAGCCATGAAACTCTCTGTCACAATCATAGTCCTGAAACCTTCAGGCATACCAGGAGGCGCCTTGATGATCATAGTAGTGTAACCCTCCTGACTCTTGATAATCTCACTTGCAAGGCGCTTATAGTCCTTACTCCAATCCTCACTCTTCACAATCTTTATCTCAGCGGGAGAGCTCTCGATCTCAATCTTAGGAGTGGCAGGATCGTTGTTGGCAACCTTAAACACCTTAAAATTAGCTGTGTAAGTCCTCAAGCTTTTATCATCAACCTCAAATATCTTAAGATGGGTATTCTTAGCATCACCAAGTATGCCAATGTTAACGCCGTCAGGCACCTTCTCATAAAAGTCAATTATGTTCTTCTGTAAGCTAGCCTGCCTCAAAACATCATAAAACTTATCACGCGTCCACTTAAAGAGAAGAAGAGAATAAACCTTACGCTCATCCAGTATAACTTTACCCATCCTCTTAAGAGGCCCTTCTTTGACAAGCAACTCCTCCTCATGAGGATCCATACCCAACAGGACTATTTTTTCTATCTCGCCGAATGAATCATCTATGACCTTTCTTGTCTTCTTGGGAATGTAAGCTAAGGTGTTGTCAGGATCATTCCTGATAGATTCAAAAACCTTCATGTCACCATACCTCGAGCTAACAAACCTCCTCGCAGCACTACCAACAACCCTACCAAGATAAGCAGTAGGCATAGAAGATGCCACAGACTGAAATACCGGAGTTTCAGTCGCTACGCTGGTAACAAGGGAATAAGCAAGGGAAGTAATGGAAGGGAGTGTGAGCTTGCTATGATTCTCAAACTCCCGAGTCTTATTCAGGATATCATCATCAACCCCCAAGTTTTTCAAATCCCTCCCTGAAAAAGTATCTGCAGCACCCTTGAACATCTCACCATACTTATCACAAGCGCCAGAGGCACCCACACCAAAACCTATAACAAAGCCGCATGCAGCATCCCTAACAATATCAGACAGTTCCATAACAAGTTTAGAGCTAAAGGACCTTGTTTAAAAACCTTTCCTTATCCCTAAACCCTCATGTAAGATGCATCATATTGTTTTTACCACAATAAACATTAAAAAATAATTAAAACAAAAGTTTACCATGGATAAAGACCATTTCAGGAAAAAAAAGAAAATTCATTTTATAGATTTAGTGCGCCCAGAAACACTTAACCCTTACAAGTCCCATATCGGACCACAGGAAGCATTCGGGGTTTTTCAATGGATGGTGAAAGAGGGGGAAGAAGTCCGAGGATTATACGAGGCTCTTTCAGGTAAACCAACATGCATCAATTCCTCAGGAGCCGACCCTTTTTCGTCTAACTGGAGAAGGGAAGTGACAGAAGGATTCAGGTGCCTTCTTCTTTCAAGTTATTGCTCACGTGAAACGGAAGAGTGGAAAATGAAGAAGGGCATATCAATAACAGAATCAAAAATAATCCCCTTTTCTCATTACGCCCCACAAACATATGTTTGGATGTCAAACTCAGATTTAGTAAGACTCATTGATGACACGTTTAAGATAAAAGACAAAGTAACCGTTGAAAAATACAACGAATGTCATCCAAGAGCAACCACCGCTTACAACTTAAAATTAAGAGTAGAGTCTACAAGGTTCAGCCTGGATTTAGTTTATGGTTACGCTCGTGATAGAGGCTCAGCCTGGGAAAATAAATTTACCTCAGAAGAAGGAGAATCTTTCCTAGATTTCATACAAAGAGCAAGGGAGCATTACCAACAAACTCTTAGACAAAAATAAATAGAATTTAAGGGAATAATCTCTTATTCTCAAGGCTTTTCAAGAACTCAAACTCCTTATCAACATCCCTCTGCAACAGATCAATCTCCTCATTCTTCAGATTCTTGAACCTTCCCTGCAACTTCAAGTATTCAGAAACGGGCTTCGGCTTATCGATATGCTTGTTCAGGATGAAAAGACCGTTATCAACCTCATAAAGAGGGGAAAAATTAGTCTCAACAGCAAGCCTTGCAATGCTAACAGTCAGGCCAGGAGTGAACTTCCAACCAAGAGTGCAAGGAGCAAACAACTGGATGTAAGAAGGACCATTAACAGACAAAGCCTTCTTGACTTTCCTGTACAAATCCTGAGGGAAAGCGATGCTGGCAGTTGCCATGTAAGGTAACCTATGCGCTGCAATAATGAAAGGCAATGGTTTTTTTCTTTCTATCTTACCATGAATCTTGGAACCATAAGGGGTAGTAGTCGTTGAAGAGAATTTAGGGGTAGAACCGGAACGTTGATTACCAGTATTCTGGTAACCCTCATTGTCATAACATACATAACAAACCTTGTGACCACGCTCTATCATCCCAGACAAAGCCTGCAGACCAATGTCAAAAGTGCCACCATCACCAGCAATAGCAAGAACATTAACATCTTTCTTACCCAAGTGTTTTAGAGCAGCCTCGATACCAGAAGCAGTGGCAGCGGTGTTCTCAAAAGCGTTATGAATCACAGGGACTAAAAAAGAAGATTGGGGGTAGGGAGTTGTGACAACTTCCATACAGCCAGTGCCTATCGTTACAATAGTATTCTTGCCAGCAGCTTTCAGCAATAACCTCATGCCTAACATCGGACCGCAGCCTGAACAACTACGGGAACCTTGCGCGATCAATTCCTCTTCTGGCAATCCGAGAATCATTTTTAGCCTCTCTTTAATTAATTGGTATATAAATTTTAAACAAGAAGGGATTATAAAACTTTGGTTTAATATTACTAAAAGAGAGATGGAAGGTAAAATATGTTTGTATGTGATTCATATATTATACCTTCTGGCCAATGATTAGCCCCATATTTAACAACTAGTAAATATAAATCTGGATGCATTTTCACGGCTTGTATATTATTAATAAAATTGTCATATTTATATAGTTTTAAACTCAAATACCTTTGAGCTATCCTTGATATCCTCCCATTATTAGGGACGTCTAATATAAAGGTATATATTAAAATTAAGGAAAAATCAATTACTAATAAAATTAGAAATAATATAAAGTACACATTTAATAATACTGTTTCACATTTTGGGAATAGAATATCTATGACTTTAGATATTGCTACACTCGTTAGGATAGTTATTAAAGCAGTAAATAATAAAACTTTTTGTACTTGCCTATCATACATCCATAGGTAATACTTTTGTAGATTGTCTATAATCAGCTTATCTATACTACCGTTTGTATAATCTAAAGTTCTATAGGGCATACAGGTTTTAATGATATAAAATATATAAATTGGAAGATGTTACCATCAATCAGAAATAATATTTACAACAACCACTCCACCTTACCATTAAACTCAATAATCGAACGGAAAATATGCTTAGGAGTGATGTCAGAACCACCAAGACCAATAACATAACCCTTAACCTTCTTGTCAGGAAGCAAAGCCTTAATCTCAGAAGCCAGGGCACCCTCATTACCAAGAGAGATGTTACGGTCAAAGACAATCAAACCCTTAATGTTAGCAACAGCCTTGATAATCTCCTCCCTTGGGAAAGGTCTGTAAGTCCTAATCCTGATAACACCAACCTTCTGACCCTGCCTCCTCAACTCATCAACAACAACCTTGACAGTGCCAAACATAGAGCCCATACAGACAAAAGCGAACTCAGCATCACTAATTTTATATTCCTCAATCAAACCATCACCGTATGGACGGTCAAAGAAAAACTTGAACTGCGTATTCGCCTCTTTCAACAAAGCAATGGACTTGAACATAGCATCCTGCTGCTGAATCTTAAACAACATGTAATCTTTTGGGTAAGCAATCGGACCCATGGTAACAGGATTATTAGGATCCAACTTGAAAGCAGGAACAAAATCAGACAAAACCTTATCAACATCAGTCTGGCTTAACAAATCAACAGGCTCAAAAACATGAGTCAGGGTAAAACCATCAACACAAACCATCACAGGCAACAAAACTTTCTCAGCAACCTTGTAAGCCTGAACTATGGAATCATGAGCCTCCTGAGAATCAGCAGCATAAATCTGAATCCAACCAGAATCCCTCTCTGAAATAGAATCCTGATGGTCATTCCAGATATTAATCGGGGCAGACAGGGCACGATTGGCAACAACCATGACGATAGGAAGACGCATACCAGAGGCAATAAACAAGACCTCATGCATAAGAGCAACACCTTGAGAGGCAGAAGCAGTAAAAGTACGAGCACCAGCAGCAGAAGCGCCAATGCAGGAAGACATCGCAGAATGCTCAGACTCAACATAAACCACCTCTGACTTAAGCTCACCATTATTTACATACTCAGAAATATATTCTGGGATATGTGTTTGCGGAGTGATAGGATAACAAGGAATAACCCCCGGCCTACAAAGCTTAACAGCCTCTGCAATTGCCCTGCTACACTCAATAATCTTTTTCATTTTTTCATAACCTTCCACGTGCAGAAATAAGGCAGATTACTCCACAATTTATAGTCTTTAGGGAATAACCTTTTAGCACTTTCAAACGGATAAGAATCCTCATAATCCACAATCTCAAAACCGTTCCTCACAATAACCTTAACTATCGTACCATATGTCTTGTGATAATTAATCATTATAGTGTATTTCTTCTGGTTTTCCTTCATAACAAACCATTTGCTGATTTTAAGGCCCTGATGGAAATAATTTGGCAACACAAATTTATTTTTGCCTGACGCCTTTTTTACCGAATTCACGATTGCATTGCTATTCAACTTAGTACCTTCAAATATTGCCTTCTTAACAGAATTAATAACAGGATTATCTATGGAGAACACAAAAACACCGTGAGGTTTCAAAACACGCCTAACTTCCTTAAACACATTATCCCAATTATCCAAGTGACCCAAACAAAGAGCCGCAAGAACAATGTCAAACTCACCTTTATTGTAAGGGAGCTTTTCCACATTACCTATCCTGAACTCAACATCAGGGTTCTCCCTCCTTGCTATTCTCACCATCTCCTCAGAAATGTCGATTCCCTTAACTTTCGCACCCCTCTTTTTAAGAGTTTTAGCATATATGCCAGTACCACAACCAAGATCAAGGATATTTTTACCTTTAACATTGCCAAGAAGCTTCAAAGTATTAGGCATCTCCAATAATTCATTAAAGAACCAACCACCCTTCTTACTCCTAATAGTATGATAAATCTCCGCTATCTCATTATAGCTTCTACCAACCTGCTCCCTACTACTCATTTTTCTTCCTTCTCCATTGTTATAGCCTTATACGGACAGCCGACAGCACAGATAGCACAACCCTTGCAATAATCAAAATCAGTCTCTAACCTTTTACCATTCTTCTGGGGAATAGCGTTGTCAGGACACTGCCACCAGCAAGCCATACACTGCGTGCACTTATCCTTATCCCACTTAGGCTTCATGCTACGCCAACCATTCAATTTATATTCTTTAGAGTTACCGGGCTTGTCGATAACAGCACCAACATTCATTTCTTCAACTCCAGAGGACAGGTCTTCTCCCTAAAAACATCCTCAACAATCTTTTTATTCCTGTTAACAATTTCTTCACCCTTCTTGGAGAAAATATCAGCAACCGCCTTAAGCAAAGATTCTTTCGAAACAAGGTCAGTGCACTTCGCAAAAGCAGCAACCATGGCAATGTTGCCGACAGGATCATTAAACTTTGAAACATCAGCAATGAAAGTCCTGGGCTTGAGATGAATAGGACGCTTGCTGTTCAATATTATAGCACTCTTAACACCAGCCTCTACATCAACATTACCAATAAGAGTGGAATCAAGAACAATTGCATAATCAGGCTCATAAATCTGAGACCTCAAATCAATCTTATCACGGGAAATACGAACATAAGAAGCAACAGGAGAACCGCTACGCTCCAAACCAAACATAGGGAAGGCCTGCGACTGCCTGCCATCATAGAACGCAGCAACAGCTAACATGTAACCAGCGCTGACGACGCCACCACCACCCCTTCCATGAACAACAATCTCAGTAATTTCAGACAAAAAGCCCACCTCTCAACAACCAAAAAAGCAAAAAATAGTATATAAATCTATCACTTTTTCTTCTTCACAGCAGCATTAAGCTCCTTAACCAGCTTGTCAGTATCAATGCCGTGACCCTTGGCACCCTGCTCAATCGTCTCGTAATTAGCAACGAAACAACCGATGCAATGAAGACCGTTCCTCATGAAAACAGGAATGACCTCAGGATGTTTGCCAACAGCCTCACCGATAGACATGTCCTTGGTAATCAAATCTTTAGCTTCTGCTTTCTTAACAATTTTCTTTGGCATGGGAATAAATAAAAAAAGTTTGTTTATAAAAGTTTGGTTTAAGACTTAAGAATAAAATCTTTTGGATCATAACCCGGGTGGGTCACGACCAGAACCTCAAGTCGGTTTCCCTTCATTTTTTTCAAATAATGCCAACTACCCTGAGGGATCTGGATTAAGTCACCTTTCCTGACATCCAAGGCCTTGTTATTGATTACAACTTTTCCCCTACCTTTCTTAACATAATACTTTTCCTCCATCACCCTATGTTTGTGCTCATCAGCAGTCCCTGTAACCTCAACATAGGCTATGCCTAGACTCTTATGATTATAGAGTTCCCAAAGCAAACCGCAGGGATCCTCCTTAGGTTCCACAGAAGACTTCCTCTTAAGCACATCATTCAAGTAAACAGTGTCATCATCACCTTCCCTAACGACGAGATAAGAAACGTCTGTCAAACACTTCAAACCATGAATATGGCCTTTAGGAAAATTAACCACTAGAACTCCGATAGGATCATTAATTAACTTATTTTCAAAATCAACTGCTACCTTGGCCCTTCCAAAAGAATCAAAGATAGCCCACTCCCATACACTGGGATGGAAATGCGGGCCTACAGATTTTCCCGCACGAAGATCATGCCTTACAGAAACATACTCTCTGTCCTTCCTCTGAATCTCATTAATAGCCTCTCTTAAATACCTATACTTATTCATGCTTAACATTTTTACCCCCAAAGTCATACGATACCGAGGCATTTTTGATGTTCTTACCTACTTTTAAAAGTTCTGATTTCCCAAATTGGGATAACCCACCAGAAAGCAGATTCCCAAAATAAACATAGGAATCACCCACAGGAACATTTACCCTGCCGTCAGTCCCGATAAGGAAATAAGCATTATCCCTCAATTCATTTGAAGAATAAATAATCTCAAAGTAATGATCACCCAACTTCCCCTTAGAAGATAGGAATTGTCCATCAGAAATCTCATACTCATCCCTAACTTTGTTGGCCTTACCCCTCGGCGAGAACTGGAACAGCTTCCATTTCTTGATATCAAAGCCGTCCAGCAGAGAGGCAATCCTCTCAACGTAATCAACATTTTTCTTACAAAGCATGGTATTTATCTTCAAGCTTATGCTTGTTTTTTCAAGCTCCCTTAGATGGGTTAAGACCTCATTAAAATGACCTACCCTACCCCTAACAGCATCGCTTGTTTCAGAATTATAGCCGTCAATCGGCAGAGAAATCCAATCCAAACAACCTTCAAGCTTATCTATTAATTCTTTTGACAACAAGGTACCATTAGTAGACAGGATTGTTTTCAGACCCAAACCCTTAGCGTATCCTATCAACTCAACTATATCCTCCCTTAGCAATGGTTCACCACCCGCATAATTCAACATCTCAGCTCCGCCATCAGCCAGCTTATCGATCAAAGATTTTGCATTACTAGTAGACAGGTCTTGCAAAACACCATCGGGATGCTCACCCAAAAAGCAATAAGGACAACCCATGTTGCACTTATTAGTAACTTCCCAATTAACATAAGGAGGGATGGGATTATCATCACAAAACTTTTTTATCCTTAACAGGTTATCATCCTTCAGAAGAAACTCAACAGTAGTTTCAGGCACATAGTTCTGCCAATCCTCACCACTGCAAATCTTGCTTCTCATCTCGGTAGCAGAAACATCAAAATTAGATTCAGGCCTGAAGATAGGATAGCCTTTATTTTCAAAATTCTTAATCAAGAACGGGTTACCAGAAACGACAACAATATCCTTGGGGTTTGTATAACCAAAAATCTCCCTAACGCTTTGCTCATAATTACTAACGTCAGGAATATACCTAATATCATAAGGTAAAGAAGTTGTTTTAACAACAGGCTCAATCATCTCCTTAACCTCTTCAGGAAGAAAAACATTCGAGGCAGAACCAAAGCGGTTATTCACGCCGATACCAACCAACAACTTCTCCAGACCCAAACCAGAGACCTGACTAAACAAATCCTTATGACCGTTGTGCACGATCTGCCATTTCCCAATTATCAAGGCTTTCATTTTAAATATTTAATACTAAATTGATATTCTATATTAAAAATAGTAAAATTTATATAGTAATATCTTAAATATAGTAAATATGACAGCAAAAACAGACAAAAACCCTGCAAAAGTCCAAATCGACAAGAAAGACATAGAAATAATAAAAATTTTAGAAGAGGATGGAAGGATGCCAATACTCGAATTAGCAAAGAAAGTAAAGCTATCACACGAGACAGTAAGATACAGGATGAACAAGATGATAAGGAACGGGGTGATAGAAAAATTCATAGTAAGGATAAACAAGAAAAAATTAGGCTACGAGATATATGCAGTGATAATGATAGCAACATGGAACTACAACCAAAACGAATGGGAAGAATTCCTCAAATACCTCATGGAGCACAAAAACATAGTGTCAGTAGAAAAAATAACTGGGAACTATGACATAAAAATAGCGTTCTGGGTGAAAGACCCTGAAGAACTCGACTTCATATCACACTCGATAAAAACAAAATTCTCAAAAATAATAAAAGACTGGCAGAGCTTTATCTTTACCAAGCAATACAAATGGAAAGAACTACCCTTCTAATCAAAACTTCTTGCCAACAGTTATGAAAGAACCGCTGGAACTAGGCTGCTTCTCGCACTTAGGGCAGTAAGGAACAGTCTCATAATGGCATTTCCCAGAACCTGACAAATGGAAAGGACCATCGTGAATAGGATGGGCAACCGTGCCACCCATTACCTCAGAACCACAAACCGTACAAGAATAAGATTTTCTATCCGTGCTCTTGTAAGCAATGGAATTACCCGGCTTCCTCTCAAAATAGGATTTACAATCAGGACAGTCGGAAACCTCTGGAACATAAGCTGGAAAATAAACATCCTGCCTATCGACTTTCTGAACCCTCCAGACAAGAGGCTTCTTGCAGCACTCAATAACCATGGAAACGAGATTATTCTCCTTCTTCATCAATCCATTTTTTTCAGACTTAACAACATCATTCATAAGAATTAACATAGCTTTTAGAATTATTAAGAATATCTGTGATTAAGAATATTAAAAAAAGAAAAAAATCAGCAGCTTGAGAAACCACAACCAGGAGCCATACATTTACCACCCTTACAGCCCTCACCATAGAACAATGGAGACCTACAGGTAGGACACACCGCATCAACACGGTTCATACCATCCCGGTTGTCCAAAGCAACAGGAGCCTTGCCATTACCGTTCTTCTCCTTCATCGCAAAGTACTTCTCAACAGCATCATCAAACCTCTTAACAAAGTTAGGAGGCAACAACTCCATAATACCCATAAAGTCATCAAGCGCCTGCGAATAAGCCTCTGAACAAGACAACATGCCAACAAGCTCGTTACGCTGAGGACACTTGATAGCCCTGTTATGCTTTATGTAAGACTTAGGATCGACGTTGCTCTGCAAACCAAGAGACACGTTAATACCGCTAGACGCCAACTGAGCACTCGAACAACCACCAGCAGGGTTCATGTTATTGAATATCTCAATAGGACCATGCTGATCCTGGTTGACTGTACAGAAAAGCTTACCGCAGCCGGTCTTTTGCTCAACAGTAGCACCAAAGAACCACTTCTTATCCTTATCATGCCTACCACGGACAGGATTCCCAGCAAGAACATCTTCAAAAGTCTTTTTGGAATCATCCCTTATCGTCGTCAAGACCTGCGCACCCTTACTGCCATCCCTGTAAACAGTCAAACCCTTCACATTACCCAACGTGTAAGAAAGCCAATAGGCATTTGCAATGTCCTCAATAGTTGCATCGCTCTTAAGATTGATGGTCTTGCTCACGGCATTGTCAATGTGATTCTGGAAAGCCGACTGCATCCTAAGATGCTGCTCAACAGGAACCTCATTGGAAGTCAAGAACAACTCCTGAATTTCTTTAGGAACTTTTGGGGCGCCAAGAATAGTGCCAGCCTTCTTTATGTACTCAACAACAGGCCTGGGATCAATACCCTTATCCCTCAAAAACTTATCAAGATAAGGATTTGCAATGGCAAGATGCTCTGTAGGCCTACCCTCAGCATCAAAAATGGAACCACGCACATAGTAAAGGGCGAAGTAAGGCTCAATACCACTGGAGGCATCAAACAGAGTGCTAATGGTACCAGTAGGAGCTATCGTAGTCCTAGTCGCATTCCTGATAGGCCTCGTGAAAATACTCTTATCCAGATTAGGGAAAGAGCCCTTCAGATCAGCGAGCTCATGAGAGGCCTCCTGGGCCCTGTCATTAATGAACTGCATGACCTTCTCAGCAACATCAAGACCCTGCTGCGAATTATAGGGAATGCCCAACTGAACAAGCATGTCAGCAAAACCCATAACACCAAGACCAATCTTCCTGTTACCCTTAGTCATCTCCTCAATCTCAGGAACAACATAAGCGTTAGCATCGATAACGTTGTCAAGGAAACGAACAGCAGCCCTGGCAGTCTTTTCCAGCCTTGTATAATCAATGCCATCACCGTTCAACATCTTAGCAAGATTAATCGAACCAAGGTTGCAGGCCTCATACGGCAAAAGAGGCTGCTCGCCACATTGTGTAGTAACAATCCCATTACAGATCATAGAATGCGTTGCAGGTTCTGTTAAATCATAAACTTCTTTTTCACCGCAATAGATAATATCTACAACCAAATCAGAAAATGGTATAGCCCTCCTTTCTTTGCTCCTAAAATCATTTAATTTATCTTGCTTTGATTTATTCAAGAACCCTATCTTTTCTTTAAATTTTTCAATGTTACCCCCAAATATACCCAGTTCATAGAGTATACCATCGCTACTGTAATATTTAGTCTTACCCTTTACGTTTCTATACTTAAATAATTTATCCCTAGATTTTCTGCTCCTATTAAATATCCTAGATTTTATCCCTAAGTTAATCAATAACACCTGTACTTGTTTAAGTAGACCAATACTTTTTGAAGTTAAGGCAATCCAATCACTACTACTTTTTTTACTATCTCTCAATGTTCCATCGGCAGTAAACAGCCCCTGCAAAAATCCTATGACTGCCTCTTTATTAGCTCCAAACAACATTTCTGGTACTTTTTTTTCTTGAGCATAAACTGGCAATACCCCCAACTTTTTGAAGAAATCAACAAAATATTTTGAATGGTATGAGAGGTGGAAGACACCATTTTTTCTTTTTACCTCTTTTATTTCTTTCCCATACAGACCGTTTATTAAGGGTTTTATATAATCCAAGACTTCTTTATCGCTCTTTGAGAAAGTAAACCCAACCCTACGATTTTTGTCATTGTCCCTTAACCAACCATCACCTACCAACAAACCAAGTATCTGGCCTAACTCCTTTGACCATTTTTTGGGCAAATTAAGAGTGTAAACCCTACCATTAGACCCTATGTACACATTGGGAGCACTTAAGGTTATTTCTGATTTTTTATTAAACACACCTTCATGATCCTGTATTAACACTTTATCCTTCCCAGGCACCAATTCTATAAGCTTCTTTTTTCCTTTAGTTGTGAATATCTTATGATCTGAGGTTACTTCCAATTCATAACCCGATTTTGTTAAAAGCTTGTATACAGGTTTAATACCACTAAAAAAAGCGCAGGATACAACCCTTAAACCAACCATGTCTTGATTTTGCTCAATAAACATTATAGTCCCATCCATATTTTGAACTTTAATGGGTATCCTACTGTCAGTAACTATACCAATACCCCCTTCACCATGATTCTTCACCAACTCCTTCATCCTTATCAAACCAAATTCAGTAGAAACCAATGTGCTGCCTACAACACACGGGTTGGTCGAAATAATCTTACCAAGAGCAGGAGTCGGATTGTCCCTCTCGATACGGTCAAGATAAATAACACCCGGGTCACCGGTGCGCCAAGCACCCTTAACAATCTCATCAAGAACCTGCTTTGCATTCAACTTACCAACAGCATTACCCTTATGATTAATCAACTCATATTCTTTGCCTTCCTGAGCCATCCTCATGAAATCCTCTGTAATACCAACGGAAAGATTGAAGTTGCTAAGCTGCAAGTTCCTAACCAATATCTTCTCCAGGGTCTTAACCTCATCAGATTCCAAATCAAGTCCTGATTCAGCAACATATTCATTAACAACCCTCTTGTTCTTCTCATTCAAGGAGGATTTGTACCTGATGAACTTCATGATGTCCGGATGGTTGTAATTCAGGATGCCCATGTTAGCACCCTGCCTCACACCACCCTGGGCAATAACCTCCCCTATAACTTTGTCATAAATATCTATGAAAGGCAAAGGACCACGGGAAGTGCCTTTCGTTGATGATATTATCGAACCGTCAGGCCTCAACTCAGAAAATGAGAAGCCTGTACCACCACCAAAAGCCTGGATCTCAACAGCATCCTGCAACGTCTTAAAAATACTCTTCCTGCTGTCATAAACAGGGAGAACAAAACAAGCAGCGAGATTGGAATCAATACCAGCACCCCTCAATGTTGGAGAATTTGGAAGGAAAAGATTCCTGGCCATAAGACCATAAAAATTCTTTGTGGTCTCATCAACCTCAGGCTGAGTGACACCATAATTCAAATCAACTGCCGCAACAGTCCTAGCAACCCTATAAAGCATGTCCTTAGGGTTCTCGGTAACCTTACCGGCATCATCCCGATGCAAATACCTCCTGTTAAGAATCGTCAGAGCGTTATCTGAAAAATTAGGCTCTGGCAAACTTCCATACAACTCATCCATAAATTACTACCCCCTGTTTTTAGTTTTCAAAAGCTTAATCTCCTTTTCAAAAGACTTAGGATCATCAAATTCCTTGTAAACAGAAGCGAAACGTATGTAAGCAACCTTATCCAAACCCCTCAGCTTCCTGATAACAAGCTCACCAATCAACCTGCTGGGAATCTCCACGCCCTTCATACGGCGCAACTTATACTCAATCTCATCGACAATCTTCTCAATCTGCTGAAGACTGATCGGCCTCTTCTCACACGCCCTAACGATACCACCCCTAACCTTGCTGCGGTCAAAGGGCTCACGCCTGCCGTCCTTCTTTATGACAGCAATGCTGATGTTCTCGATACGCTCATACGTAGTAAACCTCTTAGAACACGATATGCACTCGCGCCTGCGCCTTATAGCATCATTAAGAGGGGTAGGCCTCTTATCAACAACCTTCAACTCCACCGAAGAGCAAAAAGGACAACGCACCGTAGGACCTCCTTTTTAACACAATATATTGTGGTAACAAAAACTCAACCACACAAAATGTAGAAAGATTTAGAAATAAAAGTTCTTTAAATATATTATTATAATTGAAAATGATATATGCTAAAATTATTTCTTTATATGTATATCATAATATATAATAAGCACAAGTCTTTTATAAACAGGAAAACAATTAATATGAAATGAAGAAAATACTTCTAGACTTCAAACACGGTCCCAGACACTGGTACAGGGAACTAGTACAGGTAAAGATGGCACCAAGGGAGATAGCATTAGGCTTCAGCGTAGGAGTGTTCTTCACAACATTAGCACTGCCAATACTAAACCTACTGCTCGTAATACTAGCAATGTTCCTGCTGAGAGTAAACAAGATAGCAGTAATGTTAGGTTATGTTACAGTATTATGGCCACTATCACCATTCGTGTACTACGGAAGCATGAGGCTTGGATTCTTCCTATTCGGCTACACAGTAGAAGTGCCAGAGATAAAAGAAGTAACATACTCCCTGATAAAACAATACGGAGTTGCATTCATAGCAGGAAACCTGATACTGTCAGCAGCAATAGCAATACTGTCATTTATGGTGGTATACTCAATAGCAAAACTAGTAGAGATACTAAAAAAGAGAAGAGAGAATTCACCACCAGCTGATAATCCCACCTGAACACTTTTATACTTTTTCTCCATCTAAAAGCACGAAAAAGGGGTTTGGAAACCCTTAAACTCGGTTTCTAGGGGGGACGTAAAAAATGAGAAAAACAATACTAGCAGGACTAATAGTCCTTCTGGGGATAACGGTAGTAATGGCAGTAAGCGACAGCGAAAAAAACGAATGGACATGCAAAAAAGACTGCACAGGCAACTTCACAACAACATACACCGTATGCCAACAGAACTACACAGAAGGAAAGGACACCTGCAAAGACGCATTCAAAACATGCAGAAACGAAACAAAGATAATTGCTGAGACATGCAAAGAGAAAAAAGACAACAGAACAGAATACAAAGCGTGCTTGAATGACATAAAAAACAAAACAAAAACATGCGTACAAAACCATCTTGCATGCGACAAGATACATAGGGAAAACTTCCTGGGATGCTTAAGAGAGGCAAGGACCAGTCGGGGAGAATGCAAAGACACATGCAAGACAAACCATACTGTGGAAAAGGCATGCGAAAAGATGGGCGGAAAATGGGACCCATGCACAAGCCCATGCACAGGTGCAGAAAACTGCGTTGACGTATGCATACCAAAATGCGAATTCAAGCAATGCCAGACAACAGACGACTGCGAAAAGAAACAACAGTGCATAAACAACTCTTGCATAACATCAAATAACGGGAGAAACTAACTCTCCTCTTATTTTATTTTTTTATTTAGAATAGACTTGACAACATCGGCACTTGCCCTGCCTTTAGTCTTCTTGGCAACCTGACCCATCAGGAAATTCAGAGCTTCCTGCTTACCAGACTTAAGGTCAGCAACAGCCTTAGGGTTCTCCTTTATGACCTCATCACAAACCTTCTCAAGGTCTGAAGAATCAGAAACAGCAGTAAGCTTATTCTTCTTAACATACTGTTTAACATCAAACGGGGACTCCATCAGCTTAATCATTATATCCTTAGCAACATTATCTGTAATCTGCTTTGACTCAACCAGGGAAAGAAGGTCAATTATATGGGTTTCATCAATCTCCAACTCCCCCAAGGTCTTCTTGTTGTAATTCAACAGCTTTAACAAATCACGACGCAACCACCTAGCTGCAAGAACAGGATCAACCTTATCAGCGACCTTCTCAAACAACTCAGCAATCAAAATCTCCTGCGTAAGAACATGAGCATCAGAGGGATCAATCTTGTACTGGTTGATGAAGCGGTTGGCACGCTGCTCAGCCAGCTCAGGAAGCTTACTCTTAATTTCCTTTATCAAATCCTTAGAAATCTCAAACTCAGTCAGGTCAGGCTCAAAAATATAACCATAATCTTCCTCTGTCTCCTTCTTTCTCAACGAGACTGTTACACCCCTATCAGCATCCCAACCACGAGTTTCACGAACAGCCTTCTCATGCTTCTGCCTCTCAATCTCAAACTTCAAAGCACGCTCGATGTCCTTGACGCCACCGATGTTCTTAATCTCAACACGCTCACCACCACCGGTAGAGATATTAGCATCAGCACGCAAAGAGGCTTCACTGGCCCTGTAATAAACATCTAAGTACTCAAGAATGGTAATCAACTTGTTAAGCCAGTCCCTAACCTGCTCAGGACTATCAAAATCAGGATCGGTGACTATCTCAACAAGGGGAACACCAGAACGGTTGTAATCAACGAGAGACAAACCACCTGTATGGACTAACCTACCAGGGTCTTCTTCCATGTGGATTCTTTTAATGTTAATACTCTCCAACTTGCCATGCTCTGCAAGAGGGACCTCAAACTGAGTAACCTGGAAGTTCTTAGGCATGTCAGGATAGAAATAGGACTTACGGGAAAAAAACATGGAATCATTGATGTTACAACCCAAGGCAAGAGCAACCTTCAAAGACTGCATCAGAACTTCTTTATTGAAAACAGGCTTGCTGCCGGGCATGCCAAGACAGGTATCACAAACAAGAGTGTTTGGCTTATCAGAAACAGAATTGGGACATGCGCAGAAAATCTTGGTCTTGGTATTAAGCTGAACATGAACCTCAAGGCCAATCATGACGTTATCCATAGAAAAGAGGGATAAGATAGAAGTTTAAAAAACTTTTGAAAAAAAAGAAAAAGATAAACTTAGGCTTCGTGCGCTACATTATATATTGCCTTTATAGCGACAACCACTGCGCCTGGAGCAACGAAAACAACGATTGCATACAGGAAATCAGTAAGCTGCTTAATACCTATACCGGCTGCGCCTATAACATTACTAAGACCTGCCGCCCCAACCATCAAGGCTATTGAAGCCACCAAGTAAGGCATTGTCTCTCTGTCATTTATGTTAATCAGTCCTACCAAAATACCTAGGATACCTAGTATCCACACCACTGTGCTTGTTACTCCCCATATCAAGGAAGCGATCACTGCAATCACAAGTCCTGCTATGAAGGACCAAACACCTATTTTACTAAAGCTGTTCTTAGCCATCTTTCAGACCTCCTTAAGGTTTCTTAGATTTAGGAAAGTACTTCTTAAGAGCATGCCTCACAATCCAACTG
>JAZDEN010000015.1:0-13302 GCA_043808805.1 archaeon
CATCACAACGCCTGTGACGTAGTTCATAAAAGGCTTACCCCCAATAAACACAGAGTGGTCCTCATCTCTCCTCACTGTCATTTTACCTACCTCCTACTTCAGTAAAATTTGTTCACGCTTCTGTACCTTAACAAGCCTAGCTAGATAACCTGCTATCACATTCCTAAGCTTCTTTGAACGAATCTCTGCAACATCCACAACAAGCTTCTTGTTCTCTTCATAGTCATCCTTGAACCTGTCAGGATACTTAGCCATCAAAGAGTTCACTGTACGCTTTATCAGCATTGTTTTTATACGCCCCATGGTAAGCATAGGGTTGGTAAAAGGTATATAAAGGTTACGCTTGCCCTCATTTCAAGGCTTATTCCAGGACCCAGATCTCACGCTCAATCTTGCCGGTCATGTAAATGACAGGTACCTTGACCTCTTTGAACTGGACAGGCTTAAAGCCAGCCTCCTTCGCTATCCTCTCAAAAGGCATTGAAACAAGGTCATTAGCCTTTGTCCTGAACCTCGGAACGACTATGGCCACCCTGCCCTTCACAACCTTCCTCAAATCAGAAAGAAACTCAGCATAAAGAGGCTCAAGCTCAGCCATAATTCCCAAAGCCTGATCCTTCGTAGGAATCCTCTTAAGGAAAGGGCCGAGATAAGGCTCAGTCGCAACAGAATCAACCTTCGTGATAATCCTGCTGACATCCCTGGCATCGTTGTTGAAAACACGCCACTTACCAGGAAACTTGTAAGAATTCTGCAACCACAAAAGATTCTTCTTGCAAGCAGCAACCATCTTAGGATCGGAATCAACACCATAAACATCAAGACCCATCAGCAAACCCTCCTGCAATATCGTACCATCACCGCAGAAGGGGTCCAACAAAGTATTCTTGGGCTGGCTAAGGTTAATAAGAATCTTAGCAAGCCTTATGGAAATAACATTAAGATAATCAACATCAGGCCTCTTCAAATCCCTGGTCTCATGCTCGGAAGGGTCAAAAACCGCAATAGTCCGGGCAACATGATGACCAAAGACAAGAAACTCAATGCCGCTGTCAATCAGGTCATGCTTAATGACCTCAGAAGGCATCAAATTATCCCCCTTCTTGGGATGCTTGAGGAAAGCACGAACATGCTGTTCCTTAAAACAGGACTTGACCCTTGACTTAACATCAGGCTTTGCCATGCCATAAACGCTAATCCCATACTTAATCCTGTTACTCTCAAAAAACAAGTCATTAAAATTAATCATCAAACCAACCTTTACAAGGCCTCCAAGCTCTGCAATCATCTTCTTGAAATCAAGACTAGGGAGGGAGAAGACAACAACCTCACCCTGATGCTCAACAAGATGGTACTTAATATTCCTATTCTGGAAGTATGAAACCAACTCCAAAAGAGAGAGTTCAGAATCCCTTCCAAGAATAAACATGTAATCCATGGGGAATTAGTAAAAAAATAAGTTTTTTAAACTATCGGAAAGTATATGGAAAAGGAACAGAAGGAATAATAAAAGGAAAAAGGTGAGAAAAAGAGAATGAAAGTAAAAACTCTTCTGAAATTCGCACTGCTAGTGGGAGCGATAGGACTAACCATAATACTGGCACAATACCAGGAAATAGAATACACAGGAAAGGCAGTATACGAGAACGGAAGGATAGACGCATACTTCTGCCCGGAAGAAGACTGCATAGGCAAGATAGCAGCAGAGCTGAACAAATCAGAAGAGTACATACACTGCGCAATATACAACCTAAACCACGACGCGATAAGAGATGTTTTAATGAAAAAAGAAGTCGACGTGAAACTGGTAACGGACAAGAGCAACATAAGGAGCCTGAACGGAGTAGAAACAGTAAGGAACTACGACACAAGCCAGCTGATGCACAACAAATTCTGCATAATAGACGGGAAAAAAGTCATAACAGGATCTTTCAATCCGGCAATAAGCGAGATGAACCACACAAACAACATACTAATAATAAGCTCAAAGTACTTAGCGGACAACTACGAGAAGGAATTCCAGGAACTGTTCTCAAAACAATTCGGGAAGGGAGCACAAACAACCAACACAAAGATCTACCTCAACAACAAGAGAGTAGAGAACTACTTCTGCCCCGAAGACGAGTGCAGCCAGAAAGTGATAAGGGAAATACAGGGGGCCAACGAAAGCGTACAGTTCTACGCATTCAGCTTCACAGACAAGGACGTAGCACAAGAACTGGTAAAGAAACAAAAAGAAGGGAAGATGGTCGAGGGACTGATGGAAGAGACGCAGAGAAGCCAGTACGACCAATACGACGAGATGAAAGATGGGGGAGTAAACGTGAAGTGGTACGAGAAGAAATACAAGCTCCATGACAAGGTATTCATCATAGACAGAAAGATCGTAATAACAGGCTCATACAACCCGACGGAAAACGCGGACAACAACAATGACGAGAACATCATGATAATAGAAGACGAGGCAATAGCAAAAGAATACGCCGAGAGGTTCAGGACCCTATCTTCTTGAAAGACAGGTAACCCTTTATGTTAGCCTCAAGATAAGAGGCTGCCTTCTTCGAGAGATCACCGTTGCTCAGGAAAAGCACGGGAAGCTTCTTCAGCTGGCTCTGGCTGTAAGCCATCGAAAGCTCAGCATCATTAATTGCCTTCTTGTTCTTAGCGATGACAAAAACCTCAGAGGACCAACAGATGAAGGAATGGTAACAACAAAATTGAACTCCGTGTTCCTCCTAACTATATTTTCTTCCAAAACCTTAATCCTGCTATCTGTGAAATAATTCCTTACAAGCTGATAAAAATCAATGCTGGACTTCTGCCTCTTGACCTTCTTTGACCTGTCAACAAACTTAGGTATTTCCTTGACAACCTCCTCAACAGGATCGTCCTCCTCAACCTCTTCCTTAACCTCTTCCACGGGCTTGGCAACTTCCTTCACAGGCTCAGGAACAGGGTCAGGCTTCTCCTCAACCTTCTCCACAACCTTCTCTTCCTTCTTCGGCTCAGGAGGCAGCACATCACCACGGATTATCTCAGCAATCAAACCCTTGGCCTCCTCATCAGAAGTTATATACCACTTCCAGAAAATCTCCTCATTGCCAGAGTAATTGACACGGAGCATGACAGAAAAATCCTTTATCTCACGGACAGCAACACGCTGCCACGGCTCCAAAACCTTATCGCGAAGAACCTTGGAATCACGAAGCATGTCATAAATCTTCCTCGGCTTCTCACCAAGATACTTGTAAAGACCCTGAAGCTTCGGCTCCTGGCCCGGAACAAAATATACTGGACTGCCGCCAATCTTCGTATTGGACAGCTTGACCAAGCCGTTTGAAACCAGGTCAGACAGAACAGCAGACGCTATTATGCTGTTGAAACCAAACCTCTCACCAACATGCACAGGAAGAACAGGCCCCTTACTCCTAACAAAATTAAGAGCATCATCCCTCAATTTAAGCGCACCATCACCCATAAAAAAATTAGGAGTTCAGCAGTTTAAAAGTATTTATATTATTAAGTTAATAAGAAATTCAGGGCCTAACCCATTTCGATTCCCAATAGCTGACTTCACCCTCATCATCAACCACGGCAAGCAAAAGACGCTTCTTAGTGGAATGAGCAACACGGTTCTTGGCAGCCCACTCATACCACGTCAGTGTTTCACCCTCATAAACAGGGTAGACAATCCAACGGGCGTGATCCTCACCAGGCTTAACACCCCTGTCATAAACACGAAAATCAGCACCGAACTTCAGGGCGGTCTTAACTATGTAACCACGCTGCCTCAAATCACGGAACACACAAAAGCGAACCCAGAAATTAGGCTCAACCTTCTTCGCCTTCTTAACATAAGCATCAGAATTAATAGGCTTGCCTTTGCTATCATTGACGACTATCTTTCCTTTCTCCAAAAGATACAAGCCCTCAACGAGGGAGAACTGCAGTTTACTCTCCTTCAGCTCGCCAAACCTGCTCTGGTCATACAGAGCGCGTACCTCAGGAGTCTCATCAACAGCCAGATGCTCCCTGCCAAGCTCAATCTCAACCTTGGCTTCCTTTGTCATGAATAAACATAATAGCAAATTATTTAAAAAGCTTTGCAATAGGGCTATTCTATGAAAATAACATTCCTGGGAACAGGCTCCATGATGCCAACACCTGAAAGGAATCACAGCGCGATTCTGCTTAGCTACGAGAATGAAAACATACTTATAGACTGCGGAGAGGGAACACAGAAACAGCTGAGGCTGGCAAAGATAGCACCGACAAAGATAACAAAGATACTGATAACACACTGGCACGGAGACCACGTGCTGGGAATACCGGGACTGCTGCAAACCCTTGGAGCAAACGAGTACAACAAGATACTGGACATATACGGGCCCAAGGGAAGCAGGGAATACATAGCCAACATGTTCAAGGGATTCGCAAACGAATTCAGGATAAAGATGAGAGTCAACGAGATAGGAGAGGGGATATTCTTCAAGTCAAAAGACTTCATGCTGGAAGCAAAGGAGATGAAACACTCAACACCATGTCTAGGATATAACTTCATAGAAGCGGACAAGAGAAACATAAACATAAACTACACAAAGAAATTCGGGCTCACAAAACACCCCATACTGAGAGAGCTGCAAGAGGGAAAAAACATAGTCTGGAAGGGGCAGAAGATAAAGGCAGAAGACGCCACGACAACAAGGAAGGGAAAGAAGATAACATTCGTACTCGACACAGGCTACACAAAAAAAGCAGTCGAGCTGGCAAAGGACTCTGACATGCTGATATGCGAGGCAACACTACTTGACGAGCTGAGGGACAAGACAGAGGAATACAAGCACCTCACAACAAAACAGGCAGCGCAGATAGCAAAAGAAGCTGAAGTTAAGAAACTGGTAATAACACACTTCAGCCAGAGATATAAAGAAACAGACATCAAAGAACTAGAAAAGGAAGCAAGGGAGATATTCAAGGAGACTGTTGCTGCGAAAGACCTGATGGAGATAACCCCTTAGCGCTGTAAGAATAGAACAAAAGCACTTCTGACCAAACCCTGTAAAAAGAAGACGCCAAATTCCTGACAACGAGGAAGGAAATAGCATAAAGGCTCACCAGACCAAAAGAATTCTTGTAATACATAAAAACATACTCAAATGGGAAGAGGAAAACACTGAACAAAATTACTATGATAAAAACCCTGATAACATAATCCTTATTCCTGAAGAAATAAACAAAAGAATCCTTCACAGCAGAAAAAGGGCCTTTCTTATCTAAAAACATTATTGCATACGTGAAAAGGAACAAAAGCTTGAGGAAGAAGACAATTCCTATGCTCAGGGCAGTGACTATGAAAAGAGAAGGGGCCTCAGGATAGAACGTATTGAGCATGAGGTAAGAGCCTGAAACAAAGAGAAGGGCGGCCACACCGAGAAGAAAAATAATCATCCTAACAACGACAACAGACCAGAACTTAGTGCCGTAACTAAGAACCTGCTTGAAATAATACTTCCTGCCCTCCACCCTATCACGGATCATACCGAAACGCATGCAGTTAAGGCTGGCACCCAACACGAAAGTAGTGAAGACAAAAATGGCAAAGTAAGCAAGAAGGTCAGCCCAGTTGCCGGAGACAAAAACATGAAGCAGCGGGATTTTCTCCTCAAGAGTCGCTGCGATGAAATCAGGATTCTCAAAAAGCGTGCTTATACCCGTAAGCTTGAAGAAAAAAAAAGCAAGAATCAATTCAATAACCATTAGATAGATGTCTGGGATAAACATCGAAAACTTAAGATTCCTAAAAGACTTCCAAAATACCTCCCGGTACATGGAAAATCATAGAACAAAAGCTGTTTTAAAACCTTTCTAATCACTCGATAAGCCTTCCGACAAACTCCTGCTCGGAAAGAAGATCAGAGACAGCATCATCTGACGGATTGGTATTTGAACTGTAAATAAGCTTCTTCAGGAAAGTAAGGCGCTGCTCAAGAAGGTCAATAGCCCTCTTGTTGCCAAGAACCATACGGCCAATAGTCTGGCCAGTCTCGTTCTCAACCCTCAAGATGCCAACGCCTTTGACGAACTCAAGGAAGAAATGACTATCCTCCCCCTTCATGTATGCAAGAAGCATATCATCCGAAGGTCCAACATTCTTATCAGTATTATCCATTTCCTCACAACCTCAAAAAAGAACCCCTTTATTCCTTCTTAACCTTAATCTTATCCTTAAGCTTAAGCTTCTTCAACAATTCCTTGTACCTATTCCTGATCGTGACTTCTGTTACACCTGCAATGTCAGCGACTTCCCTCTGTGTCCTCTTCTCATTGTTTATGAGAGCAGCGACGTAAAGAGAGGCAGCAGCAATACCAGTAGGACCCCTTCCTGATGTCAATTCAGATTTCTGGGCCTGCTCAAGAATCTCAACAGCCTTGCTCTGCGTCTCAGCAGATAATTTTAAAGCAGAAGCGAACCTAGGCAGATAATCAACAGGATTACTCGGCAATATCCTTATTCCCAATTCCCTCGTAACAAACCTGTAAGTCCTTCCAATCTCCTTCTTGTCAATACCAGAGGCTTCTGACAACTCATCCAAAGTCCTAGGAACCTCATGACGCCTGCATGCAGCATAAACAGCACCAGCAACGACAGACTCCATTGAACGACCTCTGACAAGTCCACGCTGGACAGCCATCGTGTATATCCTTGCTGATTCCTCCTCAACTGACTTAGGTAATTTCAAATATGAAGAAACCCTCTTCAGCTCAGCAAGCGCAAGCTTAAGGTTACGCTCAATAGCAGTAGAAATCCTGTACTGCCACTTCCTCAACCTGAAGAACTTATTACGCTCCTTACCTGAAAGCTTGTAAACATCACCCTTCTGGCCAATATCAGTACCAAGGCCCTTATCATACTTGGTGTAAGTCATAGGAGCACCTGTCCTACGACGCTTATCAGCCTGGTCGTGGTCGAATTCACGCCACTCCTGGCCAAAATCAATCATCTTCTCCTCTATGACAAGACCACAGTCTTTACAGATAACCTCACCCTTTTCTTTGTTCAGAATTAAATTGATACCTCCGCATTCGGGGCATTTCTTGATGTAGGTTGGCATTTTCGGAACTCCTTCGCCAAAAGAGGCTTATATAAAAGTTTCTTATTACTTCAAAAGGGTAATAATAACTTTTAAAAACTATACCTATCCCCCCTATATAAAGGTTTCGTTTAAGAGTTTTTGGCAGAATCAGAATTTAACGGCTAGAAGGGCAGAAACCTCGAAATACGGGCACCTAGGCCGAGTTTCGGTTTACCGCCAATAACAACCTCCTTACCATTGTAAACATCATACCAACGCTTAAGATCGTATTTTACGGCAGCACCCTTCAGGAGCCTTGTACCGTAGTCAAACCACTTTTCCTGCTCGGGAGTCACCTTCTTATCACCAAAATGATCAAACATGCTAATCCCAATGGTATTGCCGGCAGGTTCGTCCTCATAGAGAGGAAAAGTAAAAGACCAGGTATTACCGGTATGGGCTGTTATGTTGCTGCACAAAAGGCTTTTCGGAATCGATTGCATATCCGTGAACTCTGTACTCACCTTTATCTTTGGGTAAGGCTCCAAAAACCAGAGGCCAACACCGTTGTTCCCCCCAAAATAAACCTGGATATACTCTATACGTAAGGCCTTGTTCATGAGATAAAAACCGTTAGTATGAGGCTTATACTCAACATCAGACGGGGCATTCTTCAACAGGCTCTCCAAATCAGGTGTTGCAACAACAACCTTATCATCTGACTTCCTGCTTACTGGGAAAGACATATCCATGAATCTGAAAGACGTCACCCTGTTTAAAAAAATATAGCGACAGCAAAATATATAAGCAAAATAATTGTAAGGTAAGTTAAGGATGACAGGCAAAAAAAAGGTGATAGAAGACAGATTATTCTCAAGGTCTATTATAGTTGCAGCAATAATAACAACATTATTCTTTGCATCGCTAATGACATACGACTATTTTGAAAGTACAAGCATGACATCAAAGGACATGCATACAAAACAACCACAGGAACACATAGAAGAAACAGACACAAATACAACCGCAGGAACAAACCTCGCTGACACAAAAGAAGAGGTTAATAATGGCTGACATATTCGTTGAGGTTGCACTCATAATAGTAGCGGCAACGCTGATTTCAGCATTGATGAGGATACTCAAGCAGCCTTTGATAATAGGCTACATCCTAACAGGACTCCTGATAAGCCCATACTTAGTGAACATGTCAAGCTCAGTGGACATGATAAACACATTCTCACAGATGGGAGTAGCTTTACTCCTTTTCATAGTCGGGCTGAGCCTAAGCCCCAAGGTCATAAAAGAAGTCGGGAAAGTATCACTCATAACAGGGCTCGGACAGGTGTTCTTCACACTGATAATAGGATTCCTGATAAACAAATGGCTGGGATTCAACAGCATAACATCATTCTACATAGCAGTAGCGATAACATTCAGCAGCACAATCATAATAATGAAACTGCTGTCTGACAACAGAGACCTTGACACATTATACGGGAAGATATCCATAGGGCTGTTACTGGTCCAGGACCTCATAGCGATAATACTCCTCGTGATATTATCATCATTCACAAGCGAATTCAACGTCCTTGACATGGCCCTCGTAACGATAATAAAAGGCGTTGTTCTCGTAGGATCGTTAATATTGATAAGCCTGTACATCATGCCAAGAGTATTCAAGTTCTTCGCATCATCACAGGAATTCCTATTCCTCTTCTCAATAGGATGGGGATTTGGACTTGGTGTGCTGTTCAACTATTTCGGATTCAGGATAGAGATGGGGGCGCTGATAGCGGGAATAACACTATCATTCTCACCATACAACACAGAGATAAGCTCAAAGATGAAGCCATTAAGAGACTTCTTCCTCATAATATTCTTCATACTGCTCGGAACGCAGATGAGCATAGGCAACGTAAGCCAGTTCATAAAGCCAGCACTGATAATATCAGCGTTCATCCTCATAGGGAAACCCCTAATAGTCATGATAATAATGGGGATACTAGGCCACAGCAAGAGAAACGGATTCATGACAGGGCTGAACATGGCACAGATAAGCGAATTCTCGCTTATACTCATACTCATAGGGATAACAGTGGGACACGTCCAGAAAGAAATACTATCGCTAATAACACTTGTAGGTCTGATAACGATAGCAGGTTCAACATACTTCATAATGTACTCAGGCAAGGTATACCCCCACATAGCAAAATACCTCAGCATATTCGAGAAAAAAGGTGTCAGGCACAAAGACAGGAAAGGCGAGGGATTTGAGGCAATATTATTTGGGTATAACAGGATCGGATTTGACATACTGGAAGCTCTAAAAAAAGAAAAAGTAGGGTTCATGGTAGTCGACTACAACCCGCAAACAATACAAGAGCTTAGGAGGAAAGGAATAACCTGCGTGTATGGTGATGCAGACGAACCCGAATTCTTCAACGAACTAAACCTGAAAAAAGCAAAGATAGCATTCTCAACAATCCCGGACTTTGACACAAACATGCTGATAATAGACAGGATGAAGAGGGCAAACAAGAACTCAATAGTGATAGTCATATCCCACCAGCTTGAAGAGGCAACACAGCTGTACAAGAAAGGAGCAACCTATGTACTGATGCCACACTTCCTCGGAGGACAATACGCCTCAGTAATGATAAACAAGCACGGCCTCCACCTAAGGGGATTCATGGAAGAAAGAAAGAAACACATTGAATACCTGCAGAAGAGAAAACTGATGGGACACGAACACCCGAAACACGAATCACAGAGATAATCAAACCAGAACAGCGTTAATAATACCCTCTTGCCCAGGGCGGTTTGTAACACGAGCATTACCCTTCTCAGTCTTAATAACAGTACCCTTCGTGATTATATTTCTCCTCACGAAATGCCTGTTAGCAGGGTTCTCAACTATAGTCTCAATCTTAAGCTGCACATACTTCTTTGACTTAGGATCATAAACATTAGCAGTATCGACAGAAAGCAGGAAAATCTTCTTATGAGCACCAACAATCCTACGGCTCTTAACAACCTTCTTGCCTAATCCAGTATAAGCAGGGATGTTTCCTGACTCGAAGATGCGCTTCTTCCTATAAGACTTGTACCTTGAACCTGAGGGGCTTCTCCTGCTCTTGTGCTGCGTGATAACCATAAACAGAATCTAAAAATGGAGGCTTTAAATAACTTTTGGTTATGCCTCAATCAAAAAACAATATTTAAAAACACACATAGTCAGCACAAATGCATGAGTTACCCAAGAGGACTTACGAAAGGGGTAGAACCTTTTAACCCCATAGAGTTAAGCAGGGAAACAGAAAAAATAGTAATAAAAGGGGACAAGAGGAAGTACAATGCTTTCAGGATAGAACAATTCTACGGACAAATGGCAACCGCAAGGGGCGTAGGATGCAACTTGAGATGCGGATTCTGCTGGATAAGCCCATCAAGAGATTACCCAGAGAGTTATGGAAAATTCTACTCCCCCGGAGAAGTCTATGAAAAGCTGATAGAGGTCTCTTCCAACAAATATGGGAGAGCGATAATGAGCTCAGGAGTCAGGATATCAGGATGCGAACCAACACTGGGCAAAGAACATTTATTATCACTCATTGAAATAAGCAAAAAAGGAAAGGATTTCAGATGGTTCCTGCTGGAAACAAACGGAATTCTTCTAGGACATGATGAGGAATATGTGAGAGCACTAAGCCAATTTAAGGACTATGTGAAGGTAAGACTTTCATTCAAAGCAGGAACTGCAGAAGACTTCCAGAGAAAAACAGGAGCAAATGCAAAATATTTTGGACTCCCATTCAAAGCATTGGATAACTTAAAAAAATACGGGTTGGCATACCAACTTGCTTCCATGTCAGAAGACCCGAAGATAATGAAGCCACAAGAGAGGATAAAGCTCCTAGAGAAAATAGTCCAACACGGTGCTGAAAACATAAAACTACTGGAAGAAGAAACAGCAGACCCGTTCGGAATAACAAAAAGAAGACTGGTAGAAAGTGGGATTATAAAGAAAGTGGAAGAAGTCAAAACAAGGGTTTACGAACCATTAAACAACTCATTGGTAAGAGCACTTCAAGCAAAAAGGGGAAAGTGGAAGGGAGAGATAAAGATAACTTCAGATGAACTAAAGGAACTCATAAAAAATATGAGCACAAGAACAAGAAAGAGCGGATGCTCATCATGCCACAGACAAAACCCATGGCACGGCCATAATACAGAAGACGATTTGGATAATAAACTGGAATAGAAGAGCTTATCAAAAAGATAACTTTTTAAACAATAGACTTCTAAAATAGAAAAGTGGGAAAAAACTTTAAACAGTCAAAAGGGCTACTTTACATAATAACCTCTTTTCTTTTATGGGTGATAATTGAGTATATCACTGTCTGGCACTCAAAGTTTAAAGAATGGATATCCTTAATGCCATGGTCCCTAATACAGTACTTGGTGATAGTCCTCATATTCTATTATTTTATTTTTAGAAGGAAGTGGAGTGAGAAAAGGGTTTTCATACTTATGATAACCCTTATGTACATCTTAGAATTCTTATGGCAGAATTTCCTGCTCCTAAACATATACCTTTTCATTCCAGGCTCATTGCTCTTAATCAGCATATGGGGTTTCCTAACTTTCATCCCCCTGTGGACAATAGGGGGTACATTGCGCGAACATAAGCTAGCTGCAATCTTCTATTCACTTTGGATATTAGTAGCCATAATAATGGGAGTTCTTGCATATTTACCGAAGTGAAACCATTTTAGAAAGATTTAAAAAGTACCATGTGCCCTAAAAATACAAGATGGAACAAGACAGACCGTTGGATGCATTAAATGCAG
Organism: archaeon; assembly: GCA_043808805.1. Classification (GTDB taxonomy): domain Archaea; phylum Nanobdellota; class Nanobdellia; order SCGC-AAA011-G17; family VGLX01; genus JAWABC01. The sequence continues at coordinate 11,924 of JAZDEN010000015.1, forward strand.
CGAGAAACAAGAGAGTAATCATAGAGTTAAAAAACCAGAAACAAATAATAGGAACACTGAAAGCTTTTGACATACACATCAACGTAGTGATAGCAGAGGCAGAGGAACACGTCGAGGGAACACTCAAAAGAAAGCTTGGAACAGTCTTCGTAAGAGGAGACATGATAGTTCTAATATCGCAAGCTTGAGGCCAAAATGGTAAAAGGAACAGCTTCTATGGGGATGAAGTCTGGTAAAAAGAATTTTATCAGATGCAGGAGGTGCGGAAAGCCCGCATATCACATTAGAAAGAAGAAGTGCGCCAGTTGTGGTTTTGGAAAGTCAAGCAGGATGAGGCACTACAACTTTTTGAAGAAGAAATAATTCTCAACAGAAAATTATTTAAATGATTAGCGGCAAAGAATACACAACATTTTAGTGATCAGGGAGTTGGGATATGGATGCAAAAAACAACAACAGATTTGTCGACGACCAGATATGCGACTCTCTCAAAGAACTGAGCCCTGAAAAACTAGCAGAGATAAAAAGAGAAGCCAAAGAGCTTGGCTATAATTCTGTAACAGATTACCTACTAAACGCAAGAGTGCTCTACAGTGCACTGTACGAGGAGACAAAGAAAGGAAAGGTGGTGCACCTGCTCATAAGAGAGCACGGCGTCCTCGAGAAAATACTCCAGAACTTAGGCAGCAGCGACAGGATAATAAAACTGAACATCAACGGACTGCAATACAAACAGAACGGGAACAAGACGACAGAGTACACCGGTAAATAGGGTTTCAAAAGCTTTTTAAAAGACGAAAAATCTCATTCTTAACAAGCGGGAGTGCCGGAGTGGCCAAACGGGCTGGAGAGAAAAACTCGGCCAAGCTTAGGTAGTCACAAGGTGTAATGAGCCGAAAAGGCTGTGACTTGAAGACACCCAGTGGCTTAGTGCCTGCACAGGTTCGAACCCTGTCTCCCGCATTTTTTATTTTAGGTTATACTTCGTAATTCTTTCGGTTATCAGGTAGAAAAATTAAAAAAGAAAAATAATATACCAGTAATGTGAATAATGAAACAAAAAAGAGGGTAGTTCAACTATACAATGAGGAGTATTCTATAAGGGCAATTTCTGAGTTAATTAACAAAAACTACGGACGAGAATGTATCAGGAAAGAGTTAAAAAAAGTAGGTGTAATTTTAAGAGGTAGAGGCATGGTTTATAAAAACTATAAAGATCTTGTATCAAATGAGTTACAACAATTTGCAGAGCTTTTGGGTTACTTATATGGGGACGGTTCTTTAAGCAACGATAAGAATGCAAGACAGGAAACTTATAGGGCCTGTCTTACCTTTTCCTTAAATGAAAGAGATCTCGTATTAAGAATTGTAGAAATTAC
>JAZDEN010000016.1:0-3689 GCA_043808805.1 archaeon
AAGCCAATGGAGAAGATAGCAAAATAACTCCAGCCGAAAATATCAGAAAGATTCTCACGGATGAAATTGCCAATAGCTGTGGCAATGACAGAAGCGTTCCAGGTGAGGATGAAAATAGCACCCGCACCATAGAAAAACGAGAAGAAAACACAGAAAAATAGCACTTTAATGTTATTAGACAATATTTTGGCAAAAATAGCACCACCAGACAAGTAAGCAGTAATGCTATTGCCTGTTGGAACACTATGAATCTTGGCATTGATAGCATTAATTGTAGAAGTCTGAGTCATGAAGAGCGAATCGATGAGGTGAGAAGGAAGGAAAACATACCATACAGCATATGAGACAACAAAACCCAGGAACAAAGCAACAAAAAAGATGAGGGCATGACGGTGCTCCTTAATTTCATCAACGGCACGCTCGTTAGGCTTCTCTTTCTTCTCTTCCAGCTTCATGGTATTGTGCATGAGAGGAACGCAAGCAAGGACAGTAAGAAAAACCATAACAAGACTGGCATACTCCTGGAAGATCCACAAGCTGAGGAACATGGCAATGGTAGAATAGAAAATACCAATGAAGAAAAGTTCCCAGGGCTTCTTCTCTGCTATCCTGGCTGTAATCAAAGATTCCAAAACCATAAGGAAAATAATGAAAATTCGTTTAAAAACTTTTGCCCTAACTCAAGGATACTAAAACAACACCCAAACAGATAATCAATATGCTGAACCAACGAAGCCTGGAAACCTTCTCACCAAAAAACATCTTTGAAGCAATGGCAATAACAACGTAATTGATGCTCACGATAGGGTAGGCATAGCTCACATCAAGCTTTGAAAGGACAACAAGCCACAAACCAAGGCTAGCAACATAGACAAAACCACCAACAACAACATAGAAATTAGTCAGTATCCTGAAAACAGTCTTTAACACATCCGTATTCAACAGACTAACCTGCCCCACCTTATTCATACCCTTCTTCAACAAAAGCATACCAACTATAGAAAGAAGCAGGGAAAAAAACATTGCAATTACGTAGATCTGCATCTTTCAACTCCTAGACATTAAAAACACTCCAAAACACACAGTAAGTATACCCGCCCACCTAACAAGGCTTAAATGTTCACCCAAAAAAAACATCGAGGCAAACGCAACAAAAATGTAACCAAGACTGAGGATGGGGTAAGCATAGCTCAAGTCAGACTTTGACAGGGCACTCAAGTAAATAACAGTACCAACAAACAAAGAGAGCAGGCCGAGGACAAGATAGGGGTTAAAAATCAAGGAGCTAATGTTTGACAAATTGATCGTAAGACCAGAAACACCCCTCTTCATCAACAACTGAGCAGTCGCCATAAGCAGAACCGCAACAATAATAGACCTGAAAGCCCTCATACAAGCAAGGTTATGTGGAATGCTTAAAAAGTTTTTGCTTAGGAAAACTTTAAATAGAAAAAGACAAAACCAATAGTATGGATTTTAACACGATAATAAAAGACATAAAATCCTTAAAAATACAAGGGGCTGAGAACGTAGCGCGTGCAGGGATAAAAGCACTGAAAATCAGGCACGACAAGGATTCAATAAACAAGATTATTTCTACAAGACCAACAGAACCATGCCTCAGGAACGCAATAAACTTTGTATTAAGGGACGTGAAGAAGAACGCAGACATAGCACTAAAGCACTTTGACGACGCACAAAAACAAATAGCAATCATCGGAAGCAGAAAGATAAGGAACAACAGTATAATATTCACACACTGCCACAGCGCAACAGTAGTGGGAATACTGAAAGAGGCAGCAAAGACAAGAAAATTCAAGGTCTACTGCACAGAAACAAGACCGAGATACCAAGGAAGGACAACAGCAGCAGAACTGGCAAAAGTAAAAATACCAGTAAAGATATTCACAGACGCATCAGGAAGATTCGCTCTGAAAAAATCAAACATGGCATTCTTCGGAGTGGATGCTATAACATCAGAGGGAGAGATAATAAACAAGATGGGAACAGAGATGTACTGTGACATAGCAGAAAAATATGACATACCAACCTACTTCTGCACAGACTCATGGAAATATGACCCGTCAACGGTTTTCGGATTCGAAGAGGCGATAGAAAGAAGAGAGGGAAAAGAGGTCTGGGAAAGGCCGCCAAAAGGGGTTGAGGTAAGCAACCTAGCATTCGAGATAGTAGAACCGGAACTCGCAACAGCAATAATATCAGAGCTGGGAGATTATTCCCCAGCAGCATTCATAGAAGAGGTCAAAAGGAATTATCCTTGGATTCAAGGTGAGAGGTGATTGGAGGGCGCCTAAGTAGAAAATGGGCGCTCTTCATAATTTTTAATTCTCAAAACAGAGAAATAGCCTCATGCCCACATGCATTTACGCATGCACCACAACCGGTGCATTTTGATGAATCAACCAAGACTTTTTCCTTCCTTGACAATGCACCAACAGGACAGGCCTCCACAAGAACAATTAGAACATCCACCATCTTTCCAACAGCATTTTTTGTAATCAATCTTGACTTTCATGCTGAATTATGAATAACTACCTTCTCCAAGACCTTCTTCTGTTGTCATGGCCAAAACCGCCACGACCCTCGTGACCTTCACGACCCTCACGCCTGAAACCACCGGGTTTCTCCTTCCACTTTATGAGAACTCTTTCAACATAAGGCGTCTGCTCCTTAACTATCTTAACATCACTATCCCTCAAAACCCTCGAGAAATTATCATGATCCCTCTCTGAAAGAATGCTTATGGCCTTGCCCTCCTCACCAGCACGGGCTGTCCTCCCAATCCTGTGAATGTAATCCTTACCATCCTTCGGGATGTCATAGTTGTAAACATGGGAAACACCCTTAATGTCCAATCCCCTGGCAGCAACATCGGTGCAAACAAGAACATAAGTCTTCTTCGAATCGTTGAACTGCTTCATGGTACTAGTCCTCTTCGACTGGGAGAAACCGCCATGGATAGCCAAGGCATCAACGCCGGAAAGCCTGAGATTCTTGGCAACAAAATCAGTGTTCCTCTTAGTGTTACAGAAAACCATAACCAGGCCAGCCCTCTCATGCTTCAACAGATGAACAAGCAAAGAAAACTTCAAATTATCTTGAACATCATAATAAAACTGAGTCATCTTCTTAGGATCAACATAAGCCTCAGCAGAGACCTTAACAGGATTCTTCATGTACTTCTTTGCTATGTGATAAACCTCCTCTGTTATAGTGGCAGAGAAAAGCAACGTCTGCCTGTTTAGTGGGCAAACCCTTATTATGCGCTCAACATCAGGAAGGAAACCCATGTCAAACATCCTGTCAGCCTCATCAAGAACAAGAATCTTAACACGAGTCAGATTAATCGTCCTGCGCTCCATGTGATCGAGCAACCTGCCAGGGGTTGCAACAACAACATCAGCAGTCCTAAGCTCATGAATCTGGGGATTAAGTGAAACACCACCGTAAACCGCAGATATACCCAACGGCTTGTACTTTGAAAACTTCTTCAAGGCCTTAGAAACCTGCTCAGCAAGCTCCCTAGTAGGCGTAAGAATCAAGGCCTGAATGCCCTTACCCCTCTCACAATCACGTATTATACCAGAGCCAAAAACAAGAGTCTTGCCAGAACCGGTAGCAGAGCCAGCTATGACATCCTTACCCTCAAGAATCAAAGGAATGGACTT
>JAZDEN010000017.1:0-37993 GCA_043808805.1 archaeon
TTGCCAACGAAATCAGGACCAAACTGACCGTCACGCATCAGTTGACCACCCTGAACCCAAAACCTTGAGCGGCCGTTGCTGTCAAACACAGGAAGGTTACCAAAAGTTTCTACAAGAATCCTTTCGGGCGGCTCACCAACAGCGAGAGAGACAAGCTGGTTGCCCTTGCCAAACAAGGTCCTGTCACCATGAATCCTGTACCTCATCTGGGGATCAAGAGAACCTGACAGCACAACCTTCCTGTCCTCCCTCTTAAACTGGCCATCTTCATGGAACAACCAACGCAGCCTTCCCTCCTGAAAAGCAGCAAACAATACCAAGCCGTCTGTCCTGAAAATCCTCGTCGATGAGACCTTACCCCTGACAACAGTAACCTCAACAACAGCGGCAGGAGCAACCTGAGCGCATTCAGGACATGTCGCGCGAGCATGCTCAGTGCCGCAACTTGTGCACTTGGTCCAGCGAAGGTTCTCAAGAAACTTCAAAGGGAAGACACCCCTGAGATCTTTCTCAAAAACCTGCTGGAAATGATGAAGAATATCATCGGGCAAGACCTTGTAATGAACAGCTGGCTTTGGATAACGAACATCAGGATGGAAGACTGTTATCCTATGCAAAGGCCTTGCACTGTGAGGAACCAACTTCTTAACATCCTTAGGACGGTAAACACCCCCATAAGGGTCAACAAAAAGGAAACACTGGAAAAGCATAATCATGAACGCATACCAGTCAGAGTTGGGATTGTGAGGCTTCACCAACATCAGACTGGAGGTCTTCGGATTGCAAAGAAGCGGATCTGCAAACCGCGCAGTGAACATCCTGCAGAAGAACTGAGCGAACTGGTAGCTGTCAGCATCTATGAGGTATGCTTCAATGTTAGAAACAAGAACGTTCAAGTCGTTGAAATCACCGATGACAACAGACCTGCCGTGAAGGTTGAAAACACTGCCGTGAAGATCCCTGAGGATTTTAACCATCATCTCATTTGAAATGCCGACCTGCCTGAAACTCCTCTCGGTGTAACGGAGCAGTGGCTCAGCACCTGAGATGAAAGGCATCACATAACCAACAATTGTGTTGCCGGTCCGATCCATGACCAATTCCTCGGGAACTATGACATGAGGGGGGAGATTCTTGGGAAAAGCCTTCAGCTTCCTCTGATGCTCTGCAATCCTCTCCCTCGCCGCCTCCTGCTCAACAGGAAGACCAGAAAAATCAGGATGGTTAGGCTGCTTGAAAATCTTCAACGCCTTTCCGTTAACAAGAAAAATATCCGCCTCACCACCCTTACCTACCGAGGCAGAAGGATTCAAACGCACCAACTTACCACCAACATAGACATCCACCAACATCACCCCCTCTCCTATTTTTTACGACGAACAACAATCATGGTTGTGTCATCAGAAAGCAGACCATTCTCGCGAACAATCCTCTGCTCCTGCCAATCAGGACTTGTGAACTCCCTGTTGACAAGGGAAAGCTTCCTACGAATCATGTCCGGATTTTTAAAGTAACGGTCATCCTCCCAGAACTGGCTTAAGGGACCAACCTTCTCATTCTTTCCAGGCATCTTCATATCCTGTGACTTGATAAAATCAACAACACCATCGCTGCCAACAAGAATCGAGTTAACCTCCTCAGTATTTCTTACATCATTAATCTGGACGCTGAGGAGCTCTGAATTCTTTTCAGCCAGTGTTGACTCAACAAGTCCGCAGTAAGCTAGGTAAGGAGGCTGGTTATTAGGGAACGGACCGAGAACCTTGACCTTGCTGTTGACCTCTAGAACCCCATCGCCGATAGAGAACAGAACGACCCTTGCAGGGGTTAGGACAAAACCAACGATGGTAAAGAGGAAATACTCCTGAACAACAGACGAAAGGCTTGAGCCCATGGAAAGTGAAAGCACCCTCAGATGAGCTATCACGTTGTCAGTCACATGCTTCATCACCTTAAACCAGAAACGATTCCACAAAGCAACCTCAGGAGTGTTCTCAGGATGACTTTCCATGCTGAAACGCGTAACGAGCTTCAAGGTCTCCTCAACTATGAGCTTCGCACCAATCTGAGAGCCGACCTCGCTGTGATTGCAACTCCCGCAGCCGTCACAGACAACACCAACAATAACACTTGGCTCAACAACACAGTGATGAGCATCCTGATTGTTCCTACCACTCCACCGATGATCATTCCCGACAATAGAACCTGATGCAACCTCAAAATTATCTTTCAACACTATCACCTCCCTCCTTCCAAATGTTTTAGTTTCTTGATGACAGGCCACTTGCCGAACGCCAGGAAGTAAATGGCGAAGATGTTGACCAACGGGATGAAAAGCAGAAGGCACCACCACGGAGAGTAGCCGGCCTTCCGGAAAATGAACCAGAACGGAATTACAAGCACGATGCCAACAGAGACGATATCAACGAACGTAAGAGAGAACATGGCGACACCTCCTCAAAAGAAAGATTGGCGCTGGAGTTCATCAGAGTTTTTTAACGCTGTCCTTGCTGTACTGAAACTGTATTATTACCTCCACCTTGTATTGTGTAGCTGATACCACCAGCAGACCCTTGAAGACCGACCAGGCTTCTGTTGTTCAAGATCAAAAGATCCTTCTCATTTTTTACAGATTCAAAGCCGAACGGCCAAATGTCAAGCTGGAGGTAGTGTTCTTTAACCTCAGGGCGATCCTGCTGTGGGAAAATGCATATTGTGTCCAGCAGACCAGATTTTTTCTCACCCTGGACCTGCTCCTTCTTTTCCTCGCCAAAAACAATGGAAGCAAAGAGAAACATGCCCAAGACGAAAATCGCGACTGACTTTCTCATAGGGCACCACCTTCCTTGAACTCCAGCGCGCAAAAACATATCACTTAACTTTCTTCGGACAATTCTTGTGAGAAAGAAAAACCATAGATGGTAAAACAAACTTGTTCCCTTTTTCATCGACGGCATAGAAAACCAACGAGCAAATGCCGTTACACATGGTATGAGAGGTGTCATAGCACCAGTAAGTGAAGCTCTTTGATTTCCCTGGACCAACCTTAATGTCAATCTTAACCCTACCAACAGGCTTTTTTGTGACAGGATCAGTAGTTTCCCACACACTGCCATCCGGAGCCTGAACCTTAACCTCCCGGTGTGTTATGGTAGCACTCAAGGTCCCAGAATTCTCAAAAACACTCTCCCATACCCACACAGGACCAACGACACCACGATACGAATCAGCGGCCTCAACAGTGTGCTGCGAGTAAACAGCCAACGGACCCTTTATGCACTGAATAACAAGATCCTCTGTCGGAGTGGTTGCACACCCACACACCAAGAAGGCCACAACAACTGAAAACATTTTGATGAAATTCATCATGACCCCCTTTCTTTTTTATGTCCCTTAGAAACGACCCCACTGGGCGCGATGACTGCCCATCCCAGAATGAATCGTAAAGCCGTGAGCAGAAGCCCACTTCCTACCACCTTCATGCAAATCCTGAGAACCACTGTTAAGAAAATCCTCAGCCATGAGCTTATCACCGTGGTCCATGAGAACTTCAACCAACCTCTCCTGAGAACCGAGAATGCCAAGCTTCACACCCAGGAAAAGAACCTTCAACCTGTCATCCTTAATCATGACCTGACGGACAAGGGATTCGATGACAAGAGAATGATTCAAAGACTTGAGAATGTCATAAATCCTCTTAGCCCTCTCACGATTCGTCCAGTTGGCATTATCGTCAAGACACCTTGCACCGTTAACCACAAGAACAGAGACAACAACAGGATGATGCTGCCTCATGGTATCACGCTTCAACACAACACCCACCACCTTAATAATCGGATCAGGGATGTTGGAACGGTCCTTCTTGATTGCCGCATCGACCTCGGACCAGAGCTCATCATCACCCTTCGAGCTCTGAAGCATGGGAGCAACGATCGCAGCGACAATGCCGAGGACAAAGATGACAACCAAAAACCCGACAAATGTGAAACCTTTTCTACACATAACAAAAACCTCCTCACTTGTTTGAATTTGTAACCTTAACTCTAAAGTTTGAAATCGCAAATGTATTCGTTGAACGGTTGTTGGAGTCTGTGTGGATTCTCTTGCAGTTCTCGCATATGCGGCCATCGCTCCATTCAGCATCAATGGGGTCAAAGATTATTTTTTCGCCGCAGTTAGCAACAATCTCACAGCCAAGAGCAGGTGACTGGTCCGTATCGAGGATGTGGATTATCATAGGCGCTCCTTTCAAACAATTTTTTGGATGATGGTGTAGGAACAGATAACAGAGAACATAGAACTTGCAATGAGCGAGAAACAAAAGATGAAAAACAAGATGACCCCCCAGAGGGTGTTCATGCTGGACCTGCTGATCTGCTTGATGATTACGTGGCTCGCAGCAAGAAACGTAATCGAAACCCAATAATACAAAAACGGATAGTTAGACGGACTCATCGAGAAAGATGAACCCCTGATAAACACAAACTCAAACACAGACAACACTATGCCCAAGGCATAGTTTACAATTGGAAGATACAAAAGTATGTGACCGATAACATCACCAACCTTCTCCGGAAGCGAACCTTCCATAAGCACCTCCTCTGCCTGATAAATTTTTTGTTGAACCCCCAAAACTAATCGATCTCAACATCAGCGTTATCGCTGGTAAGAATTATTGAACAAGCCTCACATTCAACCCTATCAGCAATGCTATCAACCTGATAAGGTGTTCCGCACTTCGGACAGATGAACACCATCTTTGTTCCCATGTCAGCCTACTCCAAATATTGTGTAATGAAGATGGAAAGAAAGAGAGGGAATAGCCCCGAAGAGATACGTAGCTAGGGTTATTACCAAAAGAATATTTTCACAAACCTTCTGTTCCGCCAGAATAGGAAAACTCAATCTATCTTTAATCCTTTGAAGACTAAAAGGAAGAACTGTCACAAACCAATAAGCACCAAGAACGGCCATGAGCTTGAAAACAATTATCGATTGGTAGATGTCAAGAGCAGTATTTTCATCGACAAACCTTATTATTACGTTAGCTTCAGTGATAGCCCCGTTACGAATTCCGATGATAGTAAAAACAGCATCAACAATGGTTACAAAAACGAAAAACATGAAAACTTTCATAGGTCCACCTCCTTTCTCTCCAAGTCATTTGATAAATTTTTTTGTAGAGGGAAAAAAGAGGCTGCTCCAATCACAGGGGCGAAACTTAGTCCGGTCAATCCCCTTTTACACTTGAAGCAGCCTCCGACCCCAGCTCAGACCTTTTTCCTCGACTTACTCGAAGGGGTCCGGGTAGCCTTCTCAACATCCTTGGCAAGCTTGTTGATGCTGGACTTGACCCTTTTCTCGATGGAACCAATCTTGTTCTCGATGGAACCCTTCACTCCAGCCACGTCGCTGATAAGGTTATCAACGAAAGCCTTGGCCTCGGGTTCCTTCATCCGACCCTTCTTCATCACCTCACCCGTCAGTTCCTTCAACCCCTCGGCTGTAGACTCAACAATACCGAGACCAAAAAGCGCAATTTTGGTGATGAAATCCTCTTTCTTTTTCATTAGATATTACCTCCTTTGTCAGAATTTGTGTTATGTTACCTAAATCCCTAAACGTGAACTTCAGCCTTGGTTCCCCCCATTTTTAATTTCACATGTACCCTTAATTTCGCATTCACCCGCATCAGGATGGGTAAATGAATCAGGATGCTTCAAGTTAAACACATCAATGTCCTGCAGGTACTGAGGATCGAATGCTTCCCGCCGTATCTGCTGGATTAATTGCCCAAATTCAGCCTTCTCCTTTATAGAAGTTGACAGGGCTACACGAGGGAGTTTGTAATCTGCCACGATCCGTGCCCCATGCTTGGAGTTCTTAATACCTTCAGCCCCATCAGCGTCACCATGATAATACTGGGACAAAGCAATTATCCGAGTGCCGAGGTAGACAGCTTCCTCCAAATCATGGGTAACAAAAAAGACAGTCATCTGACACTCTTGCCAAGTCTTGAGGAGGTATACTTGCATTGATTCTCGCGTTCCAGCATCGAGCGCTCCGAACGGTTCATCCATGAGCAAGGTTTTTGGTTTTGTAAATATCGCTTGCGCAATAGCCACACGCTGCTGCATCCCCCCAGAAAGCTCAAACGGGTATTTATATGCGTGCTCCTGCAAGTTAACATTAGCCAAATACTCCAAGGCCTGCTGCCGAATCTCTTTCCGTTTGAACCAACCACCCCAGGGCGTACGTTCAAGTCTACCCCCCAACATAATGTTTTCCAACACAGTTAAGTGGGGGAACAAGGGATACTTCTGGTAGACAATGCCCGCTTCTTCCGAAGGCCTGTAAAACTCTTGACCGTGAACGAAGATTGTGCCATAGGTGGGGGGTTCCTGGCCGAGGATCAATCTTAACAGCGTCGATTTCCCGCAACCGCTGGGACCAACGACTGTAACAAACTCACATGGTTGAACTGCCAAGTTCAAATTCTCCAAAACTCTCTTTGGTCCATAATCCTTGTAAACTGACTCGAGTAACAAGGCATACTCTTTGTTGTTTTTCATCTTGAACCCCCTTCTACCTGTTGGTTATATACCACTTATATCTAGACTTGATCCATGTGAAGAGCAACCGGTCAAGGATAAAAGCCAACAACGTTATCCATAAGACGTAGGGTATTATCACGTCCATGGATAAGTATCTCGTCGAAAGATAAATCCTATAACCCAAACCCTCAGACGCAGCTATGGCCTCTGAAGCGATGAGAAACAGCCAAGTACTACCCAACGTCAATCGCGTCGATTCAAGCAGACTAGGCAATACCTGAGGGGTAACCACACGATAAGCCAAGCCAAATTGCGAGGCCTTCAAGGTCTGTGCCTTGACAATCAACTCCTTTGGTATATTTCTTACCGCCCTATACACATCACGCGCAATGAACGGGCAAGTACCAATGAAAATCAGCACCACCTTGGAAAGTTCATCAACCCCAAAAACGATCAAGAGAATCGGCAGAATAGATAGTGGCGGGATGTTGGAAACGAAAGTGATGAAAGAGAGGGATGACTCTCTGATTCCCGGTAAAAGCCCCATGTTCAAACCCAGGAAAAAACCAAGGGTCATAGATAACGCTAACCCCAGAAGTAGTCTGCGCAAACTGCTGTAAGTATCATCCCAGAAAACATAACCGTCGGTGGTTATGTCCTTAGTGGAAGTCATCTCAATCATAGACTCTACCATCTTTGACGGTGGAGGCATAAGTTTGTCGGCAGGGTTTTCGACATGCCGGAGATTAGATGCCACAAGGTATGTAACAACCAAGATGATAAAGAGGAATGACCTCAGAAAAACAGACAACCCCCTCGTAGGATTAGCGTGAACACCAAAGAAATAACTCCTCTTGTATTTGTTAGCCATTCTTATTCTTACCTCCCTTCTGAGGTAGAGTTCCATGCCAGAACAAGTTATAGCTGCTGAACCGGCATGGAACCCTCTTTGATTACAGCTTGCCGTCTGCCGCTAACTTGATGTAGTTAGCATCAAAACGGATTTTGACATTCTTGGGATCCCCCATGGTACTTCCGTCAGGGAATTGAATCCCAATGCCGTCCTTTGTTTTCGAACCTTTCAGAAGCCCACGCTCAAAGCCAAAGCTACGAACGTAGTCCATCGTCTTCTTGAGCTTCTCATTGGTAGCGAAGGCCACTGCATCCGACGGAGTGTAAAACATAGCAGTGGTTTTAAGCTGCGCTTCAAATTCTGCAACGGTGCCGCCGGCAAACTTGGCCATGTAGGCGATGGCTTTTTTCCCGGCCTCATCACGCTTCTGCATGACAGACAGGGTCTCAAACCAAGCACCGGTAAGAGCCCTCTTCAGACTATCCGGCACACCGGTACGTACAACCATAAGGTCCATGATCTCGCCAGGAATCTGGCTCGAATCAAATATCATCTTGGACCCTTTCATGTTTCTGATTTCCATTAAGATTGGATTCCAAGTCACCATAATCGACTTCGGGTCAGAGGCGAAAACCCCTGCAATCTTTGATTCGTCGGTGATGTTCAACAGCTTAACCTCACTCTCCTTGAGGCCATTCATGGATAAAGCGCGGCTCAGGAGGTAATGGCTGACTGTGTAAATCACCAGGGTTACCTGCTTCCCTTTCAGCTGGGAGATTTTGTCTTCGCTTTTGGTAACGACACCGTCGTTACCGTTGCTAGTATCCCCCGGTATTAACAATGTGCAATCAATCCCACCGACGGCCGGATTGATCAACGCATCCATATTGGTCATGACACATCCGTGATAAACACCTGATGTGAACTGGTTGATGCTTTGCACATAGTCCAAGGGCTTGCTGAGTTCGATTTCAATGTTGTATTTCTTGGCCCACTTTTCCAGAATCCCGGCGTGACGAGCGTACTCCCACGGCTCCCATCCGGTGTAGTGGCTCCAGGCGATCTTAAACCGCTCTGCAGCCGAAGCATTCACCGTCATTCCTAATACCAAAACCACCAAACTAACCAAACAAAGCATCTTCTTCATAAGTGTTTCCTCCTTTTTTGCCAAGATGGTGTAGAATTTTGTTACTTCACATCGTATTGTGGGATGATTAATTGGCTGCCACGTCGAGAGTGATTGTGGGTACGGTCCGATCGCCACGCTCCATTTTCTCGATGGCCTGCTGGGCATCCTCACCCAACCGGAACATTGTTTCGATGTTCTGTTTCATCATAGGCAGGGCTTTCAACCGGTAAGTGGATATCTCTTCGAGGGTGGCCTTAAGGTTGGTGAATGATTGCTGCAACGCCTCAATATCCAACATGGACCCGCTGGCCTGCTCATGGACCTGCGCTGCCTGCTTCCTGAGTCGCTCTGACGTCTTCCTGATAAGATCACTTGTGGTGACGTTGGTGAGCTTCAAAGCCTTAAGCACCATTGCCTGATGTCCCAGGGCTAAAGCCGCGGCAACCGCAATGTTAAGGGCTGTAATTGTTACAAACTCCGCACGCTTAACGCCGTTGATCAGCTCACGGTTGTTGCGGATGATTATTTCAAATGTTATTGCACCCTGCTGGTTCACGGCGAGTTGCTGTTCAAGATCCAGAACGCGCTGCCGCAGAGGGAAGATCAGTTCCTCACCGATGAACTTGTAACGCGGATCATCTGCGTTCATCTGTCCCATCGCTGCGCTGAGTTTCTCATCCAAGATCCTGCCAAGACCGATGGCCTTCTGCAATTGGATAGTCATAATCAGCATCCGCTTCTTGTCCTCGTTCAGAATCTGATTGTCCCTGCCAAGCTGCTCTCTGCCGTTGATCAGGCTCTGAATGATCTCTGCGATGATGCTATCCGCCTGTTCATACCTGGCGAAGTACTTTGCCATGGGCGACCCTATAAAAGGTACCGCATACAAAAGACGTTTAAACGCCCCCCGCTTGGAGAAGTCGATGTCGCTGGGGTCAAGCTGTACAACCTTGTGGTTCAGCTCCAATAATGTCTTGGCAATTTCACCACCATCCTCCCCCTTCGCTGCAAGGGTCTTGATACTTGACTTGAGCATGGGGCTGTTGCTCAACTGGGCTGCCTCCCGCTGTGTCTTTTCACCCATGGACATGATGGCAGCTGCACAGCGTTCCCCTTCCTCGATTTTTTCAGGACTGCCGGGGCTGAAGGACAGGACTTTCTGCACAAACTCATCAACCATCTTTTCCGTTTCAGGATCAGATGATGCCTTGGCCCGTTCCTGTGGTGAAGAGGGAATCAAGGCCAGCTCTTGTTTAATCGTTGCAACGTCCGGCAAAACCATCGGAAGTTGTTCCACCAAACCTGTACTTTTCTCAAGCACCGCCACTTTCGTTGTCATAATTCACTTCCTCCTTTTCCTTGTTATTCCTTGTTATTGAGATTGTGAGCAAACCTTGCCAGATTCTGTAGTTCAGAAATCGTCGCCTCAATATCAGTTAGAGCGAAATGCTTGTCTGTTTGCCATTGAGCAATCTTGGAGGAGATGTTCTCCATCTCAGTCATAGCCCGCTCGTTCCTGGCCAGCATAGCATCAACCTCCTCCATCTGCTCCTGCCACAACTTGAGGCGTTCATCCAAAGCTGATTTTTCTTCCTGACCAACCGAGCTTAAATCCTTAACGCGCTCAAACTTGGTCAACCGAGATTGCAATTCCTCAGGGTCAATCGAATCTGCACTCTTCAACAGCGCCACGCAGTCTTTGAGCGTGTCTAAAACTGACAGGTATGTTTGTTCCGCAGCAGCCAGAAACCTGTAGTAAAGCAATTCGTCGGTGCTAAGCTTCATAACCAAAAGTTCCTTGATGTCCGACAAGGCTTCAGCCACACGACTGAACTGCTTGATGCCTTTACGTGCAGACTCCTTAGCCCTAGGACTAGAATAATTCTCTTCCAGCCCTTCTTTCAACTGTTCCTTAAGAGACTCCTTGTACATATTACGTTGCTGGTCAAGATACTCCAAATACTTCTTGCTGATTTTTCCTGGAAAAAAGAAAATCTGCACAACACCCCAGATAGGTCCTGCCAGCCCGGCCAGAGCAAGCAGATAAAATATAGGTGAGCCTAGTATCAACCCAACGGCAGCACTACCTACACCAAAAGCAAGAGGGTAAATAGTGCCTGGATGAGTCAAGCCAGCCTCCAATACTTTCTTCTGAATCGCCTCAGGCAGATAATCACCGGGCTTTGGTTGACTTATTACTGTAGGCAATCTTGCTTTTGCCTCACGACTTTTGGTTGTCCGTTTCATCACATTTCCTCCCTCACTAACGTTAACTCCACCCGAGCCAACCGATAATGCCAGGCTCTAGTCGTTTCGTCAGGAAGTCTCGGCAGGGGTTGCGAACTGCCAAAACCAACCACTTTAATACGGTTAACATCTACGTTGTACACAACATTGAGGTATCTCCCAACTGAATCGGCACGCTCTTGGGAAAGAATCGCATTTTGTGCCTCATCACCAACAGCGGCAGTATAACCCTTTACCATAATTCTGAAATGGGGGTAGTGCTGCAATGATTTTGCAGTATCATCAAGCACTTCCTTAGCCATCGAGTCCAGCTCCGATATCCCCTGCTGGAAGATAATAGGATCCATCTTCAGGGTGCCAATCTCCCTAAGCTTTTTCCAACCGTCCTCGCTGAGAGGGGGGAACTTCGTCTCGAGGGAGTTAACAACACCTTGACCACCTGCCTTTGCCACAGTAAAACCTGTTACACTACTTGTGTAAAGCTTCTCCAAAAAAGCACCATAAACAATCCTAGCAGGATCTTTGTTTGGCAGGGGGTTCTGCTTGAAATCCCCGGCGTTGATCAATATCCTTATGGTACTCTCAATCGTGTCAAGGATAGCATAATCACTCCTGCTACCTGGAGCGCTGATACCAAACCACCTTTCACAATTCTCGGTCAGCGATACCCACTGAACACCTTTAAGCATAGTCTCAACCGCTGAGTCTGAGAGTTTGGTTTCAGCTTTAATTTCCTTCTTCAACTGATCACGGTTATCCCGATAATGCTTCAAGACTTTAAAATACACAGAGAGGAACGTTTCCACCATCTGAGGATCTTTCCTTGCCAATTCCCGAGGTACCAAGAGAATATCAACAATCAGTTTTGTTGTATCCTCAGTACCAAGAAGTTTAATCACCCCCTTGTGTGACAATGCCCTCGAAACATCCGGCTCCCAGGCAATCGCAATGTCCGCGGTACCTGCCAAGAGTTTTTTCACTGCTTCCTCTGAACCGTTGGTTTCAATCCTCCTGCTATCACCCTTGGGAGGCAGAAGTTCGGGAACATCAAAGTGCTGGACAGTGGCCTTACCAAAATGATGACTTGGACTGTCAGGCGTAAAAGCCACACGCAGCTTGGAATTCCCCTTGATTTTATCCAGACTACTCACCCGGTCTGCCAATGCCAAAATACAGTCAGCACCTTGAGACTGATCAATCACCATAATCATAACTGAAGAAAAATTGTTTTTAGCATCGTTCAAGATTGACGAGTCCACGGTGCCCACACCAAAATGATACTTACCTTCAGCCAACTGTTTCATCCGCTCCGCGTAATTAGCCTTATCATCAACCACCTCAAGCAGCCAACCAGCAGAACGCAATTGTGCTTTCATTTCAGGCGACCGCAATGGATAGTAACCAATCCAGTTATCCAAAGCAACTACGATCTTACCAGCAGTCTTTGCATCACTGGTCCTCTTTTGCTGCCGGTCATCAATGAGTGGCTTAGTAAACTTAAATACAAAAGCAGCGACGACCGCAATAATGATAATCAGCAACGCACCGATGATTTTGAGTTTCATATTCTTTCTCACCTCCTTGGAAGAGGCGAAAGAGAAGGTGATTCCTCTTCCGCCTCTAACCGATTTACTTCTTGCTGAATTCTGTGATATCAAAACTTTCTGCTTCCGCCAATACCTCTTTGAGGCCTTTCCTAAGCTCAGCAGGATCGTTGGCCTCCCTGTAAGTCATACGATTTGGCTGGTTGAGAGAGTGCCCTCCCTTGATGCAAAAGCCTATGGTGTAAATCCTTATGGGACTGTTGTTCAAGATGCGCCTAATCCAATCCTTCAATGACTCGTGACGATCGTTGTCTTCACCGTCGGTTACTGCTACAATGGTGTACTCACCGTAACCCAACTGATTTTGAGCCTGTTTCGTCAGGATACCATAGGCCAACTTGAAAGCAGTAGCTAAGGGGGTGTTGTTATCCGCCTCAATTGATTTAACAGCTGCGACAAAGTTTTTTGACTGGCTCTTTGGCGTCAATTGCAGAACGGTCCAACCATTATCCCCTCCCCTGTGAAAGGCAACCAGACCTAAATTAGAATCAGGCGGTATCGTCTGGGACCATTCGATGACAGCTTCTTTGGCAACATCTATCTTACTCTTGCTGCCAGAACAATTAGAATCATTCATACTGCCGCTGCCATCAAATACCAAGATGAAATTCTTGGCAATCAAGTTCTCTGCCAGAGCATAGTCCTTCTGTCCCTCCGCAATGTAAGGCCAGACTCTCGGTTTTGGCTTAGCAGCTTCTTTTTGAACTGGCTTCGCCTCTTTAGCCACTTCTTTAGTGGGCTCGGCCAACTCATCGGACTGCTTGCTAAGCTCGGGTGGTGGACTCTGCTGACAGGAAAATAAAACAACTGCCAGCGCCAAACTGATCAACAACAGATTGAGTATTTTTCTGTTCATAGCTCCCTCCTTTGCTAAAGTGGTCTGAAGACATTTTCTTCCGCCTCAACGTTGAAGAGTTGGAAGACCACCCGCATATTAGAGAGCCACTCCTGCTCGGTCTTCGGCGGACAGGGATCAGCACCGCACATCCCAGTTCTTGGCTGTAAGATACCATGCCCAACGACTGAGAATTGGCTGCTGTCAAGCGATATGCCCCTCGACTTGGCGTACTGAATCAGGGAATCCCTTACTTCAATAGCCCTCTGAACCGAGAGGTTCTTGGCTGCCTGCTTCTGCTGCACCAATACCACCTCAGGAGCACCTTCCTTTTTCTTCTTGAGATAACCTAATGTATCAGAATGCCCTTCTACGGTAATCACCGCACCAGTATACGTCGTTGCTTTCTTAATTGCTTCATCAAACTTTTCCCCGTACATGTCGGCAGAGAAGGACTTCTGATTGGGTTTGAAGTACACCTCAAAGGTGAAGAGCGCTCCGGTCTCCAAAGCGCCAGTGGCACGTTTCTGCTCAACCACCCGAGCAACTTCCTTCTGAACGAACCGCGGCACGACAACATCCTCGATGCCAGTCAGTCCCGCTTTCAGCTGGTTGTAGTCCCACTTCGCACCGGCCACTGGGAACTTCTTACTGATCAAGTTGATGCCTATATAGGCTGTCTGAATTTCCTCGTTCATGGCGTTGAAGTTTCGCGGCCATTTATCGTCGGTAAAAAACTTAACATTACCGGCAAAGCCCGTGGTCTCGCAGTCACCGTAGGCTCCTTCAACGTCACCAACCGCCTGCTCGCTATCAAAAAGCATCTTGGCAGAGGCTGTGGCCATCTTTTTGTATTCTGCTTTCTGTGAGTCCTTGTTTTTGAACAACTCCCTCAAACCCTGCTCTGCCAAAAGCAAACCGTGGGTGATTGACTCTACTTTCGAGCGATTGGCCTCAAAGTAATCACTCCGCGAAATATAAACATCAGGGATTATCCTCTTCCCAGTCTTCGTAGAAAGAAGAATCTTCGCACCCTTGACAGAACCCTCACCACCCTTACCGACCTTGCCGCCACTGGTGAGCTTCATCGCATCTGCTGAAATGACAAATACAGCGTCGATACCCTTCTCCTTCAGAAGGGCCTCAGCCGGGCAGTTTTCAGTGCCGGTAAGATCCTTGGTATATTTGATGTTAACATCCTTGAGCTTCAGGCCCCCATCTTTCAGGAGGGTAGTAAGATAATCCAAGTGAGGACCATAGGCTTGCAAGACTACAGTCTTACCCTTGAGATCCTTGACTGAGTTGATTCCCTCCTTGACCACCAGGCAATCGCCAGCAACATCCCCACCTGACCAACTCAGCTGATAAAAGACCACTGGCTTTGTTCGGGAGTCACGATTCAAAACCTCAACCGCCTGGTTAAGCATGCCAACTGTACACCTCAGAAATGGTGTCTCACCCTTGATGAACATCTCCACCTGCTTCTTGAAATCATCCTCCCTAACAATCTTAAAGCGCAGCTTCTTTTGGGCAAAGATACTGCCTGAGGCAGTCACAGCAGCGTTGCCGTTGGCATAAATGGGAACCGTGTCAGCACCCCACGTGATGATAAACAATACTTCATCAGCGCCGGACTTGACAGAGCCTACGGGAACATTGATGACCTGCGACAACGGCGGTGCCTGAATGTAATTCACAGCTTGAACGGAAGTTGCTCCAATGAGCAACAATACCAAACTAACCAGTAAAAGCTTTCCCGATTTTCCTTTCATGGTTTACCTCCCTTATGACAGGATATTTTCCATACAAACTCACAAAAATCTTTATTCACCTCCTTCGTTCAAATTTTATTTTGAGTTTTATCTCCACTTACCCCTAACTACTATGTGAGCAAGGGTAATCCATATCTCGATGAAAAGAAAAACAACCACAAAAGAGATTGAAAGAAAATCCTTAAGCCATGTGTGCGGAGGCGAGACAACATAACAAGCGAATGCAGCCAGAAAAATAATGAATATGGTTTTTTCCATAAAGCCTCACTTCCTGATTTGTAGCAATTTTAAAGTAGTGACTCTATTTCGACAGAAAAAAAATTAGGAAAAACCCTCCTTTCTTTTCCTGAGATAATAAATTTTTTTGGGGAAGGAAAAAAGGGAGACTGCCTGCCGACACTGACCTTCCAAATGACTGAAGGATTTTAAATCAGCAGGCAGCCATCACCTCACAACATTTAGGTTAAAGACATCCTCCCTAACCATCAGCGGTGAGGAATAACCAAAACCAAAAAAATTGATGAAATGATTGGCAACCCTTCCCGATTCTTCCTTAGTCCTATACAAGCCTATGCAAACCCTGTACCAGAGACCTTTCTTATCGAGGTCATAAAGTATTACACTGATTTTAGGCTCAAGCTGAGGAATCTTACTGAGATGGTCCTTCGCCTCACCCAAGGTTTTGAAAGAGGCAACATGAACCGTGTAAAACCAAACAGGCTCGTAAACCCTAACCTCGACAGGATTCTTCTTCTCAACCCTCCTCTCTCCCTTACGTTGTTGACTGTCCCTGATAATGTCCTTCCCCTCAGCAGGAAATGCAAGGGCAACCTTCACCCTGACATTCTGAACATAATCATCTGCCTTGAAGACAATGTCAATCTCACTCTCTGCATTCTTTATCCTCTGAGGAATGAAAGTGAAGTTCACCCTCTTGACTTCATACGGCCTGAGAAGCAGGACAGGATAAAAACCGATCCAATCTACAACTGGTTTCGTTGTTACTGAAATTACAACGTTCTCTGCCTTGCTGTTGATGATACTAACATCAGCAGTTGCATCCACGTTCTCAGAAATCTTCAACTCAACATAACCAGGAACAAGGAAAAAAGGAATCTTGTTTCCAGGAAGCTGCGTGCCCTCACCAAGCTTTGTTATCTTAACCTTCACCTCTTCCTTATACGACGGCTGCTCAACCAGATGCTTGTTGGAAGAGCAGGAAAAAATTATTAGAATAATAGGCAGGGCCTTTACCAACAGCTTTCCCTCACCCCCTCTCAAAAGCCTGACAAGAAGCTTAACCAACTTGAACACTACGAGGGAAAGAAGGATGAGTATGCTGAGGTAGTTGAATATTATCGGGCCTATCACCATGAGAACCGTTGCAACAACTAATGCAATAAAAAAAGTTGTTGTCATGATACCTCCTCCAAGGACAGCCGCGGCCTGCAACAAGAGGAGACCTAATGCACCTGCCACAGGCCGGGCCATCCGCCAGTTAGTTGATGGGATAAATCTTGATGCTGAACTCGATAGGCGAACCTGCCTTCGGAACCAGCAGAATCTTCGAGACCCTCTTCTCGGAAAATCCATCCGGAGTCTCGATATTGTACTTGATAAGGGCCATCTTCTCAGGCTCAATCTCCACAACCGGCGTGTTAACCATAAGCCAACTGTCCGTCGGTATTAGATTGACCTGTATCTTCTGGTTTGTCAGGTTTTTCAGGTAGAACTCGCCGAAGAACTGGGTATTCGGGGGGAGCTTCTGGTGCAGAGACGAGAAGGGAAGAACCTCTATGGCATGAACACCCTGCTGCTTAAGATACATGTTCCTGTCTATGTTAAGCTTAAGAGTAGGACCCTTCGTCACCTTATCACCCAGAATCCAGACAAACTCAACATCGTAGTTCCCGACGGGAAGGGACTTCTGCAGGATAGCGCTGTAAATCCTGCTGTTCCCCGGCATGATAAAATCGTAGAGATGGTTGGACATCTCCAGTTCCATCCCCCCGAAATCATCCTTGCCATCCTTCTTGATCGAGCAGCCTACAACCGGTGAGAACGTCACAGAAGACCTGTTCTCGAACTCGGTGTAAAACTGAACACGATTCTCCAAGACATCAACCTTTGTACTATTGAAAACTCCGCCTGGAGGGTTGTTTTTCCCTTTCACGTCGATGATGAAGATCGAAACAAGGTTAATAGGATTTCCCAGAATGCCAACAGGGTAATCACCTGGGGCTGCATCTTTCGGAACTGAAATTGTAACCATGGCAGACTCCCACCTACCCTTGGCATCGGTTTTAACTGGGGATATCTTCTGGACAAAACCCATACCGGAAGCCAACTTAGCCTTGCTCGGCAAAAGACCCTCTACCTTCTCAGACAGCAGAAGATTGCCCTGATGGCCGATGGCCACACTCTTTGCCATGAAAGAAACGGTCTGGGGGTTGTCAGCCACGACCATGAAGTTGAGCTTGACGGTCGCACTCTCACCTGGGGCCAACGACACCCTTTTCGCATGAGGGCTTATGGCTCCGGCGGCGAACGCTTCCGATGTCAAAAACAAGAGACAGAGAAAAAACAAAAAGAAGATTTTCCGCATATGTCCTCCTTTTTTATTTCACTGAAAAGTAGTTACATGTTTTCTGAGATATAAAAAAAGGATGAATCCGAGTCGTAAAGACCCATCCTTTTTCAAAAAGATGAAAACGCGCGCAGGATTTCAACTTGTAAATGATGGTTTGATACCTACCCCTCTTTGATCAGGGAGTGATGCGATTTCCCCGAAGAGGGACCGTTAGCAATGCTGGGTGAAACGCGTAAGCGCCAACACGCTAAACATAAGTGACACGAACTTCTGGTTCCGGTGATGGGCTTAGTGTTGGAACACCGATGCGAAGTTCCCGGTTCCATACTGCCCAATCCAGCTGACATTCAACCCACCTTGGAGAGCAACCTGCTTAACGAATGCAGTGTTGCCGCAGCCGACCTGCTCGATTCCTGACAAGTTGATGCCCTCCTTTGCGAACTGCCAGACATGGGCCAAGTTCCCAACACCAATCTGATCGATCGAGGAGATGTTGAGTCCGCAGAAGGCAAGCTGGGTAACCAGAGCGACGTTGGACCATCCAGTCTGGGAGATCTTCGAGATGTTCAACCCTGCCACGGCCAGCTGGTAGACATCCGCGAAGTTGTTGACACCGAACTGTTTGATGCAGGAGATGTTGGTGCCAAACAGGGCGTCCTGATCGACGAGGGCGGCATTGAAGTTCCCGACCTGGAGGACACCGGAGATGTTCAACCCTGCGATATTGTCCAGCTGGTTGATGACTGCGAGATTGGCACGACCATACTGTGCAACCTTCGAAAGGTTGACACCATAGAACGAGAACTGTTGAACATAGGCCTCATTGTAATACCCTGCCTGCTCGACAGATGAGGCATTCAGGCCGCCGATGGCGAAGGCGCCGGTGGGAACGATCAACATAGCGATCAACGCAAGAGACACTAACCACTTTTTCATGATATTTCCTCCTGTGTGTTGTATTGGGTTCAAGCCTACTACTCTGCGCGCGCTCTCTGCAACGTTAGAAAAAAAGCCTTCGATGAGGAAGGGCTGAGGCTACTTATTCAGGAACTTCCTTTCCGAAAACGATCTTCGTCTTGGGCTTGGCTTGGCCTGAAGCAACTTCTTTCTTCACCTCTTTGGCCTCGGCCAGATCCTTCTCATCCTTGTACTCGGTGAAATACTTCATCGCAGCAGGATCAGCGGGCTTCCAAAGACCCATCTTCACCCCGTTGGCGATGATGTTTATGACGGCCTTCTCGATACTCTCGCGAACGCAAGCCTGAGTAGGCTCGTTCGACGTGAAACCGGTTTCAACCTCGAGCAGCTTGTCGATCTTGATGAACCGAAAGATGCTGAAGTCCACCTCTTCACTTGCGATTCTCTTGTAGATGGAGACTGGTATCTTAACCACACCAGTCTCGATATCCGTAAGCCTCAGGTCTGTGGCGACGGAAGCAATCTTCATACGGCCTGACAAACCGAAGCCTCTGTAACCCACACCGGCACCACCGCTGAATGGCTGGTGCTCATACTCCGTGATCGCTCCTGCGATGAGGTACCTCGGAACCTTCAGATGTGAAAGGCCGCCGTTCACATCTTTTACTCCTTGACGAACCATCTCTTCCCGAATCTTGAGCTCCTGTGCAATGTTGGCCCAAGACTCCCTTTCAACCACTTCAAACCAGCCGGAATCCATCAAAGCCTTGATCAACATGTGGACTCCGCCCTGGGTTACGGCCTTTGAAAGTTCAGTGGCATTGGCACTTCTGCGATGCTGCCCTGTCTCGTCGGGAAGCTTCCAGACTGCCACCGCAATCTTCTGAGCCGGTTTCGGCATCTTTTTGAGTTCCTCTGAGGCACCTGTCCAGTTCACGACTGCT
This sequence comes from archaeon, assembly GCA_043808805.1. Taxonomy (GTDB): domain Archaea; phylum Nanobdellota; class Nanobdellia; order SCGC-AAA011-G17; family VGLX01; genus JAWABC01. The sequence continues at coordinate 19,447 of JAZDEN010000017.1, forward strand.
CCCTCTTTGCTATAACGCCCGGAAAGATTCGTGCTTGAGGTTGCGCAGCCGAAAATGAGAGGTACCACCAATACTGCAGCAGCAAAAAACATGATTCTCTTCATATTCTCTTTTCCTCCTTGTTTTTTAGTTGGGTACCTCTTTCTTTATTCCAACCCCCATGTCGGGTCGAATCCGGGCAGGATGCCTCCACCTCCCATCACCATGGCAGAGTTGCCCGTACCGCTTTGGATTATGTTCGTGAGATTGATGTTCAGGTTTAATGTTAAATTCTCGATGGAATCAGTTATCTCCTTGGTCATCTCATCGAGTTGCTTCATCAGCTTGTTCATCATTGCCTCGATCTTCTTGCCGATGTCCTCTTGGTATTCGTTTGTGGACTTCGCCTTATCCAAGAGGAATTGGCCGGTAAAAGGATTACCACCGATGAAACTCGGATTGATCGGAGCCCAAGGACCGAAGTCTGCACGAGCGGTCATAGGAGCAGCGACCAAAGCCAGCATAACAACACAAAGACCAACAACTTTCTTCATAATCACACCTCCAATCAGATTTTTTAGAAATTCAAACTCTCAAACCTCCTCAGCAAAACCCTTTTGTTTTTGTTCCACCTCCCTTCAAAAGATTCTCCCCAAAGAACGCTAAACGCTCTTGGACGTAGAAGTTCCTGACTTTTTCGACGGAGGAAAGTTGAAACGAAGCCTGAAGCCAGCCAATGATTCGGCACCGTCCTTAGCCGCCTGCTTCACAGCATCCTCCAACTTCACATCCATCAAACCCTGGCGAGAGATGATGGTGTTGGCAAAAACCCCTACCTTATCCGTCTGCTTGACCATTACAATCAAACTGACATTCGAGGCAGGCACCTTGTTAATCATGATCTCCTCTGCGCTCACCAGCTTAACCTCAACATAGTACTGGGCATCCTTTAGGTCCTTGACAACAACATATCTCCCTGTTTTCACCAAATCCTGACCAAACCACTTGACCAGATCAGGGAACTTCCCAGTCATGTCTTCGGCAGCCACCACGACCTTTATCTTCTCACCCTGTGCAAGACCATTACCTGCAAAGATGAAGAGTGAGCAGAAGATGCACAAAGCTGTTAGGTACTTCATGGTACTCCCTCCTTCCTTTTGTTGTTTGAGAAACCACCCCCTTTCCAATCTGATTAACACACCTCCTTCCTCATTTTTTTTGGATAACTTCCTTTATTATAGTGTTCACGGTTTCCCGGATTTTAGGTTTCAGAATCTCGTTGAGGTCGCCCGGCGGGGACCAGGTAATCCTTATGGGATATGTAACAAGAAGCTTCTTCGCATCGACGGTCTTCTGATTTGCGGAAGCGAGATAGACGATGTAGATAAACTCATCCGAGATAACACCCTTCTTGTAGGATGGCTTGTTAACCTCCCCGGTAAGGACGATTAGGGTGTTGTCCTCAATTTTTTTGAGGAACTGGGATGAGTTCTTGATCTCAGGCATAAGGCGGTCATGTATTTCCCTGTGGAAGAAATCACGGTCCATCTCATAAGGATGGCGCTTCTGATCCTCGACGATTGGAACCAAATCGTTAAAGAAAACCATGAGCTTAATGCCCCTGTCCAACTGTGCCAGACAAACTGACGGAAGAAACAAAACGATCAGCACTGCAAAAAGTTTTCTCTTCATCGACACCTCCTCATTCTTTAGTATAAAAAGCGAGCCGCCCGGCCAGAAACAACAGACATGCCTCAGACAATCATAGAAGGTATCCCTCTTTCTGCTGAAAACAGGTGCTCTACAAAAACACCTCTAGCATCGTGACGAACGTGAACATCTCTTGGCATGACTTAGAAACTGAAATGCGGCTTGTTTGAGAACACGTTTGCTGCGAGGAAAGGGCGGCCCGCTTCACTAATATGCCATATTGGCGTTATGAACCGTTATTTGTGTTTTGCCTTGGAACGCTTCTTGGGCTGCTTGGGACTGAGGACGTTGACCTTCTCAGTTTCATTCAGCTCGAATTCCTTGGCACCGTTCGGGCTCCAACCTCTTAACAATCGAACCAGCACTGTTTTGTGACGCCTGTCCCTCTTACCTGATACCCTCTGGATTATACCGTGAGGCCACATCAGATTGACCTTCAGAGGGGCATCCTTAACGCATACACATTTGAAACCACCTTCCTGAACATCCGTGTTCATCATCAACCTTACCTCCTGTATGTTTTTTGTTGAACTACATACCTGGAGATAGTCTTACACAATTTTCATTCACACCACCTCCTTCCAATGCCTTAATTCCGAAAAGCCTAAACAGAGGTATTTCTGGTGAAAGAACTTGAATAAACAGGTTTTCCGCCATTCGTGCAAGCAGATGAAATGAAGCCCACTAATATGAGAATTCGCGCATGAAAACCAAAGGTTCGCTTATAGTTTTCCAATGCATTTTCCAGGGCTATTTCAAGGATTTCATTTTGAAATCTCGAATCCCTATGACCAATCAAACAATCAAATCCGTATCTACAGATTAATTCGCTTGAATGACCTGAACCCATAAGGGTATTGGAGTAAACTCCGGTGTGTTTTGTTTTGTGAAATGATGAATATGACTCAATAACTCAATTTAACCCATTTATAAACCTTTTGGTTTTTAATAGACAGAAGTCTCTACGAAGTTTTTACTGCTTTGTATTCTATATACATAACTTGTATATAAATTTTATTAACTGGAAAGTGGTTTTCACCAACAAACGATAGTAAATACAATATTGTATAACACATAGATTAAGATAAAAAAGCCTAACGGATGTTACAAGGATTCAATTAGGCCGCACACACAATCAAATCTGAAATCCAATTTACAACAAAAACAAAACTCCGACCCCCAGAAGGAGGCGGTGGATGAGTACCGATCAAACTGAAGGCCGGAGTCTTGCAAGGCCGAGCAGAAATAAACCCAGCCTTTATTTAAGAAGCTCGTTCAGGATTTGCTGAAGCTGCTCCATCTCCTTACCGGCTTCAGTGAACTTGCCCTGACCGGTAAGCTTGCGATAAGCCTCAAGGTGTTTTGTTGCAGCTTTGAGCATATCATTCGGAGAAAGCTTCTGATCAGCAGCACTCAAAGTCTTCGGTACTGCTGCAACCTGACCAACCAAATTCTGTAAAGCCTTCTCGAAGGTATCAGCATAGACAAGCTCATCGCCCATCGCAACAACAACCATCTTGAGCTCGGGCATGCTGCTAACCTGAGCACCCAGGTATATGGGCTGCACATACAGCAAACGGAAATTCGAGAGGGGAATCACAAGAAGATTCCCGGGAATCACCTTGCTACCATGCTGATTCCAGAGAGTAAACTGCCCACTTATCTCCTTGTGCTGGTTCATCCTTGCAGATATCTGCAGAGGACCGTAAACCAACCTCTCCTTCGGAAACTTGTAGAGGATGAGCTCGCCGTAATTCTTAACATCACACCTCGCGGCCAACCAGCTCACCATGTTGTTCCTCGGATTCTTGGGATCTGTCACCATAGGAGTAAAGGGAAGGATCTGCACAAACTCCTCCTCCTTCTCACCAGGCAGATTCATAACCACAAAATAAGGCAGAATCTCATGAACCTTATCATGCGAATTCTCCAGGGAAATCTGCCAAGCATCCTCCTTGTTATAGAAAACAACAGGCTCATCCATGTGATAAACTGAGTAAATCCTTCCCTGAACCTTAAGCATATCCTCAGGATAACGAACATGCTTCCTCAGGGAATCCGGCATCTCCGAAGAGGGCTTGAACATCCCAGGAAAGATTCTCATGTAAGTTTTGATAAGTGGATCCTTATCATCAAAGATGTAAAAATCAACCTTGCCCGAAAAACAGTTGACCACCACCTTAACCGAATTCCTGATGTAGTTATAATCTTTCGAAGGCTGCGAGTAAGGATAGTGATCGGTCCAGGTGTATGCATCCCAGATATACCACAATCCGCCGGATGCAATAACCTGATAAGGATCGTTGTCAAGCCAGAGAAAAGGAGCAATCGTTGAAACCCTATCCTTTACCTCCCTCCTGAACATAATCCTAGAACTTGGAGTTAGCTCGTTCGATGTGAGAAGGCGAAGACCGTCAAACCTCCAAGCAAACGCAAACTTACGGATGAAATTGCTGAGTTCTATACCTCCAGGACCGTCGTATATATTGTTAACATTCTGGCTTCCCTTGGGGTAATCAAACTCAGGCATCTTTGTCTTCACATAAATATGGGATGTTGTGCTCTCACCAAAGTAAATCCTCGGCTGAGTGATCTCAAGGTCCTTGAACTTTGACTTTGGAGGAACATCCTTGACCCAGTAATCAGGAACCCCCTCAGGCGTGAAAGAGGTCACGGGGTTTGCGCAAGCACCAAAACCGTGGGTGTATACAAAACGCATGTTCTGCCAGGTCTTTGCTTCAGGAGTAAGTTGACCCTGCTCAAGCTCCCTTGCAGAAAACATCAACTGAGTGAGCTTACCTCCAACCCTGTAGCGAACGACGTCAACATCAGGGAAGCGGTAGTACAAGCGGAAAGCCTGATGCTGGCTGTTCACAGACTCGAGGACACGCCAATCCCAAAGCCGGATATTGCCTAATGTGTTGGCATCAGTCTTGAGAATGTCAGCAGAGATAACGCTGTTCACAGGAAAATCAGACTGCTTGACATCCTTGTCGGTAAGCTTGTAGGCCTGGCGCGTGTACGCAATGTTATGCTTGATGTACTCGGTTTCCTTGGAAAGCTGATTTGGAGATACAGCATAACGCTCATACAGAGCAGGTATCAACCAAACCCCAAACAACCAAGTCAGCAAACACAAACCAAAACCAACAGCAGCCATTCTCTCCGTGGTTTTCAAAGACCGAGCAAACGCTGAAACGAGCAGGGCAACAATACACAATGCCAGGGCAATGATGAAGATGTTGTATGCAGGGATTTGGACGTGAACATCTGTGTAGCCTGCCCCAAATACAGCACCTCGAGGGGAATACATGATGTTGGCCTTCGCAATGATAGTTGAGTAGATGAACACCCCCATAAGGAGTATACCAAGAATTGAGATGTGGGAAATCACACGGTACCTTATCTTGGCGATTATCTCGGTAGCCTTCATATGAGAATCAGTGTAAATACTCCCTGTCTTGTAGATGATTCCATACCCCACACCGGTCCCTGCTATGGTAACCAAAATAGCCCAAAGAACGTAATCCCTCACCACCTTCATAAGAGGGAGTGTGAACACATAGAAGGATACATCTCTTCCGAAGATAGGGTCGGTTACCTCAAAAGGAACCTGATTGGAATAGAGAAGAAATCTCTCCCAAGACAACATCAAGCCTATTCCAAAAACAACTGAAATCATAACGCCCAAGATAATGGACGCTGGAAAAAACCAAGAGGCCTCCTCCTTCAGAACCTTACCTTCGCCAAATGGAACTGCAAAGCGAATGTTCAGCATGAAGAAAATCAGGAAGACCAGCGAGCCAAGGAAGAAATACTCAATCTTGGCAAAGAAAACCGTCCAATACCGGGCAGTGTAACCGAGTTCACCAAACCACAGCACCTCAGTCCAGATACCAAGAGCCCTGAACACCAACCACAGACCAAAGAGACCTGCGAATGCCCACAACCCATTGAACCACCAACGGACTTTGGAAACCTCCACTTCTCTTATAGCATGGATAATAGAGGCGATGAGGGGGGACGCAAAAACAATCAGCCAGAACAAACAAACGAGGAATCCTAACATAGTCTTTCTCCTTTCAGATTTTATTTTTGATAATTTGAAAAAGTGTTGGGCTGAGAAGAGAAAAAATTCCAGCCCCAAAAGTTGCGGTCGAATTTTTTACGACCAGATCGACTTCCAGGAAAAACGCATGAAGCGGCAAAACTGGCCTATCACGACAAGGCCGAATATGAAGCCGCTCACATAGGTCGTGGCAGCAGCAAAGAACTTGTAGAAGTACAGGATGAAATAATACCACCATCCCGACATGTCCCACCACGGATAATGGGGATCGTACATCTCCCAGTCACAAACGAAGCTGGTGGAAAGAGCGCCGATCACAAGAAGAACAAGCGAAAGCAACAATCTTTTCTCTACCATCACTAACCTCCTTTCTCAAATTGTTGAATGTTTACCGTCTCCTGATCCATGAGAACAACAAAACACCGATGACGATGAGGGCACCACCACTGAGAAACACGCCAAGCCAGAAGTTGGCAACCTTCACGGTTTCCGTAAGAATGTCACTCCAGACCTTAAAAATCAAACCCAAAAGACCAAGGACAACAAAGCCAACAATAACAGAAGTCAGTCTCATAAAATCCTCCTCTCAGAATATTTTGATGGCTACTAAGAGCCGGTAAAGGTTGTACACTGCAAAAACGATGAATGCCAGGAGGAGAATGATAAAACCCAAGCCGAAGATGCTTGCCCTGACATCCCTGAAACTGAAAACCTCAACGACAAAATCCTTCTTGTCCTGCCAGAAACCTTTCTTACACGAACGGCAGCTGCTTCCGGAACCTAAAACACCAAGACCAATGATGAGAGAGCCGAGGCTGATTACCACAACCTGCAGCACATCACCCAGCCACATAAAGGGCACAAAGACGAAGAACTTGTCGGAAGTCCTCGCCACCTCCCTGAACCACGACGGCAGCGAAAGAACAAATGCCGCTGCCTTAACAAACATAAGCCTGAAGTTCATATACTTAATCCCTCCTCTCTAAGATTAGATCTCTGTTTCTTTCTTCTTCTTTTCTTTCTCCTTGATTCTGTCGAGCAACTCCTTAAGGATCTTGGCCTTCTCCCCAATCGTTTCATCGTTGATCTTCTTGAAAATCTCCTTAACAGGAGGGGGGGCCATAAGATCAACCAAGAGGTTACTCATTGACTTCTTGACCAAATCCTCTATCTCATCCATCCTGTTCACTGTGAGAAGATTGGTGTCCTTAAGGGACAAGGTTATTGTATAATCCCTCGTGTCATCGTAGACGTTGATCATCTTCGAACGGACAATCGGGTCCCAGATGATACCGAGGAACCAGCCGAAAAGAACGGCAACCATCAGAAAGAACACACTCTTGATTCTCTTCTTGATTTTGTATCTCATACATCACCTCCTCTTAGAAAATGACACCCCTTGTGAAACCACAAATCACACCTTTGCAACACACTTCATCTTCGAGCTAACCTGATCCGAACAGGCCACCAACATGCCAACCTCCTCCCGAATATTCCTGACGGTCCTGAGCAAAAGAGAACCATCAGACTCATTCAAGGAGCCCTCCCAACTCTCCATCAGCCTCAGGAAGAAGTTTCCAAACTCAACATCATACTGAGAGGCGAAGATGAAAGGGCCGAGAAGCTTCGATACCAGCTCGCACTTGTTAGGGTCGATGGGATTGATTGAGGAAACGAACTTCAACCAGCTTCCAAAATCAGGAGTCTCAAACATCCTAAAGACATCACAGTTCATAGGAACCTCCTTTCAAGGGGATTATCTTAATTGTGAGTCAACATACTCCTCGACAACTTTCTTGAGACCCTCCTTAAACCTCCTCTCATCAAAATTGGTTTCCCTCTTAAATTTTACCTTAAACCTGAGGTCATAACTGACCCATTTATCATCCCTGGAATCCCTCACACTAATGCTCCCGCTGTTCTGGAACATAGGGATGATGATTGAAAAAATCACAATCACCACAATGGCCACAACAACCAACAACTCGATAAGGGTAAAACCCCTTTTGTTCATAAGCACCTCCTTCAGAGAGATTTGCTAACGATTTCAACAACTTTCATGAGATCGAGTTTCGTGCCACTCTTGGAACCGATGATTGTCTCGCTCGTAGGGCCACCCCACCCTTTCTCCAAACTGTTCAGCTCATCCAAAGCATCAGTCACCTTCTTCTCCCTACCAGCAACGGTAAACTTCGGGACGCCGTTGAAGTTTGGATTGAAAACAACAACAACATCAGCACCGACGCCGTAGAGGGAACCTACAACACCATACAATTCCGACTGGAGGAAGGCAAGCTTCAGCCCAGACTTGGTCCTCGTCCAGCCAGCAGACTTCACTGCCTTGAGAACCTTCTGATTCTGCTCAGCCTTCGCAGCAGCATACGCAGGAAAACCGTCGATGGTGAAGTAAGAATCCTGTAGGGTATCAACAATCTTCCAGAAGATGTCGATGCCAGTGTGGAACTGCTCGAGGGGCTCGTTCGTGAGCAGAAGCATACCAGAAAAGACGTCAGAAAGAAGGGGAAACTTGAGCCTTCCGTAATTCGGCAAAGACTGGAATCCCTTTGTCTCAAAGTGATTGATGTAATCAACCAGCCTCCTAACAATGAAGTTGAACTGCTTCATCTTTTCCTCACTATACTTGTGCATCACCTCCGTGTACCACGGATTCATTGGAACGTTTGAAGAGGTAAGGCGGTTGTATGCCTGCTTCGTTGCAGAATCCTGAGGGCCAAGAGGGTCATGATGGTCAAAATTCAAGAGACGACCCTGCCCAGAGCCACCGCACTCGATACAGAGAATTTCCGGATTCTTCAGGTAAGCATCATCGGCATTCTCCTGGACAACCTTCACAAAATCACTCCGTTTAACGTTCAAGAGAAAACCAACTCCTGTCGTATCCATGTCCACTTTACTTCCGATAACAACTTTCATGACTATGCCTCCCGCATCCTCAATTTTTCCGAGGTCTGTTGAAATTTATGAGCCCGATGAAAGCCAGGAAGCCCACAACCCAGAGAATAACACCACCTGTGAAGACTATCCAGGCGACAACGCTGTTTATTGCCACAATCCTGATGACTACAGCAATCAGCATCACCAGAAGTCCCAACTTGACCATCACATACCTCCTTTCCTAAAAGCCTCTGACGCTCACAAGGCTTCGCAAAAGAACCCAGAGAAGAATTACCGTGAAAACACCAACACCAACAATTGAGGTGAGGAACCAGAAATCAGGCGGGAACCTTGAGGCTTTCCTCTTCATCTCATCACCTCCTCTCAATCTGAGATATCGCAGAATCGATGTTGGTATGGTCCAGTGCCTTGGCCACCTTGTTCAATCCTGGTATAACCATATACAGAAACACACCAATGAGCATCAAGGAGACAAAAACAACAGCCAAAAGACTTGCGTAAATCGAACCTTTGTTATTCATACATTCACCTCCTTCCTTTCTTCCATTCCTGCCATGCATTGACCCAGGCATCATAATCAACATCACACTTCCAATCCCTCAAAAAAGATTCAAGCCTTGAAAAGAATGAGTCAGTTTTGGGGACTGCCTTGCCACCGACAAAAACAATATCAACAGAACCATCACAATCGATGTCAATAACCGTGACGGACTTGTTCTCGAAGCTTAGAGTAAAGATGTCACGCTTCCCATCATGGCGAAGCATAACACCTTCCTTGTTAATGGTAAGATTCAACTGGTCGATGTTCACACCAGGCACGAGTTCAAGAGCGTTAGAATTAGAGCAAAACAGAAGGAACAAAACCACAAGAAGAACCTTTTTCATGCTTATCACCTCCTTACCTAGCGGTTAAAAGAAAATTAAGGAGGGCAAGCAGAGAAACAATGCAAGCCCTCCCTGACTTGACACTTACTTCGGCCAGATCTTCTTGCCGTCGATCTTGATCACGGTTTCGGCTTCAGTGGAGCGGGCTTCGAGGTAGTGCTCCCCAGTGCCGCGCCAGATCTCTTTTCCGTCGAAATACACGACCACTTCTGAGCCGACAGGCTTTGCCTCAAGGCGATGGCTGCCCATCTTCACATCGCTTTTGCCCTTAGGACTGATTGTGTGGCCGACCAAGTTATCGGCAAAGCTCATCCCGGCAACGGCCAAAACGATCAAAGCAATCAGAGGAAGAAATTTTACCATTAGATTCACCTCCTTTCTTGATTTATTATTTTTCAAAACAAAAGGAGGACTCCTCATAAGGACAGAGCCCTTTCAAGAAAACCTCAATTTTTTCGAGGCAGATAAGAAACTCCCCCCTCTAAAACCTAATTCACCAAACCAGGGGCAGGGACCTCAACAAGAACAGTGCCAGAATCGTCAAAAATGCTTTGAGGCTTGCAGGCCTTGGGCTTGTAGTATCGAATTCCAGACCAAACCCTCTTGAAGACAAGCAGTTCCTTGGCGACGTCGGCATGACAACCCTTGCACCTAAACATTCCAGTACCTACACGACGATGCATCCCGAGACTCTTGTCATAATACTCAGCGATGTGTTCCTCAACCTCACCTCCGCAACGCGGACATACCTTAATCAACATAGTTTGCTCCTTTCTTTTGAAATTTGGAATTCTTAACGCTACTTCTTGTCTTCCTTGAATTTCTTGAGGGCCTTCTTGATTTTCGGCGGCAGGGGTACCATCTTCTTAATAGGGAGTTTCCCTTCCCTAACAAGGTCCTCCTCGATCACGATGCCGATGAAGTGGGTATAGCATTTTTCACACTCCATAAGGTGCGCCAGCAAAACTAAGGAATTCGGAAAAGAGATCCCACGCTTGTAAAGCTGTTCGGATTCCTCTTCACTGAGATGCTTCTTACCCCTCTCTTCCAGAAGCTTCTCGAATTCCATCCTTCTCAGATATTTCTTGTCAAATCTTGCTCCCATCTTTTCTCTCCTTCCATTCTTTGAATTTTTGATAAACGAAGTAAAGCAAAGAGGCTATGAAAATAGCCGGCAGAACGATGAACGACAACAACTTGAAGTTCTTCCAGACATCAGGGGCGATGTCAACAAAAGACTCAAAGAAAAGCTTCACTGATGAAAGAAATTCTAAAAACTTGTGAAGCCACTTTTTCATATGCCACCTCCCTAACACCATACTACTTCTTGTTCCACTCTCTCATGATGGAACTTATAACGCGGCCTCTGAGGGGGACGGCTCCTCTGACTGGTCCATACCTCCTTAAAGGTCACACCCCCGTTCTGTTGCCTCAAAGAGTTGACCCTCTTAAGATCCCTCACTAAAGAATGAGGATCAACCAGATCGTCATAATGACCAAAACCATTCCCACCGTTGTCATGGTTGGAAAAAACAACCTCCCTGTGACCGTTCCCATTCGACCTGAAGAGCGTCTTTTTCAAGGGCCTGTTACATTGACTACACCAGAACCTTCCGAGGCCGATGGAACTCTTCTTGTTGGTAGCCACATTGACCACAACCACCTTCAACTCAAAAACCCTTGTACCACAAAATGGGCATATCCTCATGGCTTACCCCCTTTCTTCGTTCCTTGTGAAGTTTTTTGCAACCTATTTTAAAACTGACAACTCACCTCCCCTTGAAGCAACCAGAGACTTCAAGAAGTCCTTGGGGTCCTTAATCTTCTCGAGCATCGACTCCAACTCCACCTGCTTCCCGTCAACGGCAATGATCGGAGGGTATATCCTGGAATCGACTGTGATGAACATATCCAATACATTCAGGTTGCGAACTATCCCTAGTGGTATGCTCAAAAACTCCTCAGACAACCTATCCAGCTCAGAATCTAAAATGGCCATAGCCACCTCCTCGAGTAATATTGGGTTATACGAGTTTGTCAACGAAAAGACCCTTGTCAATCGTGCCGTAAGCCTTATCGATCCAGAACCTGTAAAGCTCTTTAACTAACGCATCCTCGACGGGATCGTTCCTAACCGAGCGGTTGATTGAACCAGAGAGTATATCACAATCGCTCTCCAACAAGATTATTCCTGCGATGAAAATCAAAACCCTGTTATGCCTGCTTGGCATCATAAATCACCTCCTCCGACAGTACTTGCAGTTGGGAATGTGGTCATTTCCGCTGAAAAACAGCAATACTTCGGAGATCACCAACCCCACCAGATAAAGACCTGCCATGAACAACCAGAAACCTGCCATCGCAATCCTGCAGAACCACTCAAAGATGAACAGCAACACATTACCGATGATATTCATAGTTACCTCCTTTAGACTGTTTTTTTCCCAGGGAAAAAAGCCCAGAAAGAATGATTGAGAAAACAACCATACCGCCTGATGTCATGATAAAATCATCGAAGCCCAAAAGGAATACCAGGACAACAGATGTAACCGAGTAAATCGAAGCCAACTTCAAAAACTTCTTGGTATCAAAACTCAAGATAACACCCCCCTCCTTAATATTTGACTATGGTAACTTACCCCCTAAAGAAACAAATAAAGCATAAGCAAATATCAACATGAATGCAACAAACCCAAGAGCCAATAAAAACATCCCCTGTTTTTCCCATTTGCTAGGCCTAAAATCATCAGGATTGTCATAATAATCCTCCAAAGGCCGAATTACATCTTCTCTCGTGTAGATGCGCTTCTCTACAAGTTGAAAATCCTTATTGAGGCTTAAATCCCTCTTTAAGTCATGGACGAGTTCGGAGATGAGTAGCCTCATAACATTAACAATTGCTACCAAAATAACAAGTAGTACCCAGAAAGCTAACTTCGGCTGGTTACTTACAAACAACTGCAACAAATCATCAAAAAATAATTCTGTAAAAATCCCCATTACAGTTACTGCGATAGAAATCTTACAAACAATTTTGTTGTTAAAAAGATAAAAAACCCCTCTAATCTTCCTAGCCAAATTGTGGTTCATATTCCCTCCTTTCATGGTTTTCCATATGGAATTTAGGGTTTTCCGACGATAAAACTCGTTGAAAACATTTTTCAAGATACCAAGAACTAGTGGAAAGTTCTGCCCTTTTGTAAAATCGTAAATTTTGCTTTACAATTTTGAGGGTTTTCCGGGGTTTTCCTTGGCAAATTTAAGACCTTCATTTGTAGGTTTGAGATACTTCCTCCAACCTTTGTTGTCTCTAACTGCTTCAGATTTTATTAACCCCATCTCTACAAGCTGCTTCTTCAATCTATCTCCTTTCCTTGGTGATAAATTCATATACTTGTAAAGTGTGGTAGTCCCATAGCCGGGATTATTGCAGATAAATTGCATTAGTTGTTTTTGTGTTTCGTTTAAATATGAAATTGAAGTATCATCAGAGCTAACTGAAGTGATCACTTCTTCATGTGATTCTTTCTTTACATTACTCTCACGCTGTGTAAGAACAACGTGAACAACAGCCTTGTTGATATCGTCGTTCTTGTAGCCTGACTTCAACATAGCTTCCTTAATAGTTTTAAGATCATAACCCTTACTCATCTGTTCTCTCATGTACTCTGCAAGGAACTCCTGGATGTGGTTTATCAAAAAACCCTTAGGTATCATCATCCTCTTACTCGCCTTGATTTCATCTTCCTTTCTCTTATTATCCTCATCAACAAGCTTCTGTGCTTGAGCAGCAACCTTCTCCTGAACCTGCTTGTAGGCATCTCCGGTGTCAACACCTGAGATTTTAAATATTTCGTCAACACGCTTAAGCTCATTAACCACATTCTCAGGGTCAGCAGCATCAACAAACTCCTCATACTCCTGCTTTGTCCCAATCATCTTCTTCATACGCTTAGCAACAGTTTCGTCACGGACAGCCTCATTCTTAACATCTACGAATGGAACATCGATAAGGAATGGCTCATGATAACGTTCAGCCAATCTAACAATGGCCTGGCCTACTGGCAGCATCGAGAAATACTTCTTCCTATCCCTCAACTGCATTATTCCTGAAACAGTCTCAACATCTTGGTATAACATCTGCTGGAATGCAACGTTACAAGCTGAGTTACCAGCGACGGTATCACTCAACTTTGATATGTGCTGGTCAAGGCAGATCAGGCTAGTACCATACTCCCTGATTTCCCTGTAGACCATATCAGTAACGGTCTCCTTGATAAAGTGAGGCCTCTCCTTCAGGAATATGTTGTGAGCCTCGTCCACGACGATGGCGTGCTTGAACATGTCTGAACAGCCCTCTTGGTTTGCCTTCTTGAGCTTGTAGATGTAAGTAAGCAAGAAACCGCAGAAGAACTGCTTCTCTATGTTTGACAACGAGTTGAGCTCAAATATCACCTTCTTCTCCAACAACTCATCTATGGTCATACCCGCCCTTCCCTTATGGTTGATTGCTTCCCCAAAAGGACCGAAGGTCAAAACGTGAGCAATCCTCATAGCAGATGTAATCCACTCAGACTCACGACCTTTCCTCTTCAGGCTCTTAGACCTCTCTTCCAGCCTGTCTTTTATCTGGAACCAGTTAGGGTAATTATCAGAGCCATCGTAAACCCCAAAATCCTTGAATGCATCATCAATGGTTTCGGAAAGCAGCTTGTGGACCCCGTAACTAGCAAAGAAAGATTCTGTGATAAGATCACAAAGGGTGTTCAACCATTCCTTAGGCGGGACCCCTTTTGGAGGCCTGTTTATGTTGAACTTGAAAAGATTGCTTATGTTATCATTACCTATCGTAAAGAGCAACATCTCCTTATCAATCAACAGCAACGGCCTGAAGCTCTTCTTCCAGTCAAAAATTATGAAAGGCTTGCCTTTCTCTATGAAATCATAGACTATGTGATAAGCAAAAGTGGTCTTGCCAGAACCGGTCATACCAGAAATGCACATGTGCCTAACCCAATCCTTCTCCCTCATACAGAAAGGATACAGTTTCTTTTCATCATAACTAACATAGGCTAATGGGTATTCACCCTCTACCAGATTTGCTTGAGGAGGCTCCAAAAGAATCTTATCAGAAAGCATGCTGCCGCTAAGATACTTGTGGTACAAGCCGTTGAGAGCCTGCTCTATCTCAAGCTTGGCCTCACGAGAGTCAGCCATACGATAGTTTAAGTAAAGCTCATCGATCCTGCTACCGAAAACAGGCCTAAGCTTCTTACAGATGTCCTCAACGCTTAAAAAATCCATTTTAGTCCCTCAACAGGTCATCAAACATTGTTGCCTTAGCCTCTTTATCCTTGAATTCTCTTACTCTTTCCCTCAGTTCCTTCTTCAAGTCAGCTATGTCACGCCATTTGTTCACCTTTTCTTGAATCTTGACCTCGTCAATCTGAACCTGCTTCTGCCTCATCAAAAGCTGCTCCTTGGTGTTTGTAGAATCAGCAAGAGCGGTTATGAAGTTGTTAATATCCATCTTAACCTGGTCAACATCACGAAGGATTTCTTTATGAAGGGCTTCCCTCTGGACCATCAGGGCTTGAATGTCCTCAATAATGTCCTTTATTGAGTCAACCTTCTCATCCTGCAAAGACTTGAAAAGAGCATCCTTCTGAGAGTTGAAATCCTTCAGTTTTCCAGCTACATCAACCTTAGGCTGTGCAGCCTTATCCTCTTTCACGAGTTCACCCATGAAACCTTTTTTCAAATTTTTCATTTTATTATCACTCCATAATGGTAAATTATGTTTATTCTATAGTCATAACCCCTTTATATACTTTTTGGTTTTTCAGGGTCTTTCAGGCTTTTCCGGTGGTTTTACCATGTAAAATAAGTATAAAAAATTGATTATTTTGCAACATACAGACCATTGGCCCTTACGACAGGATCCCTGTGAAGAGTGCCAACGTACTCCCTCATCCTCTTGATAGTCGTCCTGACACCGGCATATTGTATCATGCCCTCCTTGTCAGCAAGCTTCTCAAGTTTAGAGAAAAGAGTCTCTACATCCCCTCCAGTCTTAAGGTTCTTCACCAAGGCCTCATTAGAGTCTGAAGCGCAAGCCTCAAGCATTTGGGAAAACGATCTCATCTTTCCAACCTCTTCCTTAGAGGCTCGATAGCATCAACATAGTGCTCCAAAGCCCTGTACTGCTTTATGAGCCCAACAAGAGAATCATAGTCCTTACTCTTGAAACTCTCAACAATCTTAGGCTTCAGGTGATCCATTGAATCTTCAAGCGATAGTTTTTTCATGTTAAACCCCCATTTTAGGCATATTCTTGATATTGTAATTACTATATAGTAGCAATAAACTAATATATAAACCTTCCGGTAGGCCATTTGCCCTTATTTAAAGGAATATAACTCAAAAAACACAAAAAACCAAAACCTTTATAAATAAAAGAATTTGAACAAAAAAGCAGTCACAATTATAATAGTTGGAGGAATTTGATATGGCAAAACAAAAACCACACATAAACATTGTTTTTGTTGGTCACGTAGACCACGGAAAATCTACTACAGTCGGTAGGCTCTTCTACGATTCAGGTGCTGTAGACGAGCAGACCATGAGAAAGCTGAAAGAAACAGCCCAACAATACGGAAAGGCTGGATTCGAGTTCGCATTCATCATGGACCAACTGAAAGAAGAGAGAGAAAGAGGAGTCACAATCGACTTAATGCACAGGAAATTCGTTTCAGACAAATTTGAATACACTGTCATCGACGCTCCTGGACACAAGGACTTCGTCAAAAACATGATCACTGGTGCAAGCCAGGCAGACGTAGCATTCTTAGTAGTCGCAGCCGCTGAAGGAGTCATGGAACAGACAAAAGAGCACGCATGGCTATGCAAGACGCTGGGAGTACAACAAATAGGTGTCCTAGTCAACAAGATGGACACAGTCAACTACGACGAAGCAAAGTTCAACAAGGTCAAAGAAGAAGTTGGCGGTTTACTAAAAGGAATAGGCTACAAGGCAGACCAGGTACCATTCATACCAATTGCAGCCTTCAAGGGAGACAACGTTGTAAAGAAATCAGAAAACATGGCATGGTACAAGGGACCAACACTCAGAGAACAGCTAGACCTGTTCAAAGAGCCTGAAAAGCCAGTCAACCTGCCACTGAGACTTCCAATCCAAGACGTTTACAACATAACAGGAATAGGCGTTGTGCCAGTCGGAAGGGTAGAAACAGGAGTCATGAAAGTTGGAGACAAGGTAATAATAGTACCTGCAAGAGAAGGCAAGGGAATACAGGGAGAAGTAAAGTCAATAGAAATGCACCATGAACAGATCCAAGAAGCAATTCCTGGGGATAACGTCGGATTCAACGTAAGAGGAATCGGAAAGAAGGACATAGCAAGAGGAGACGTTCTCGGGCATATAGACAACGCACCTGTAGTTGCCTCAGAATTCACAGCAAACATAGTGGTACTAAACCACCCAACTGTCGTCACAGCAGGATACACACCAGTGTTCCACGTGCACACAGCACAGGTCGCATGCCAGATCGTTGAGATAGAAAAACAGATCGACCCGGCATCAGGAGCAGTAATAAAAGAACATCCTGACTTCATTAAGAACGGGGAAGCTGCAATCGTGAAGATAAAACCAACCAAGCCACTTGTAATAGAGAAATACAAGGACATACCACAGATGGCAAGGTTTGCTGTAAGAGACGCGGGCTCAACAGTCGCTGCAGGAATGTGCATTGACGTTGTCAGAAAACAGCTCTAAATTTCTCTTATTTTTTATTTTTTTATTAATGACAAATTTTATAAACCCATCAAGGATTAGAGGATAACATGCCAAAAGCAAGAATAAAACTAGCAAGCACAGAAATAAACAAACTCAATGAGATATGCAACTCAATAAAAGAAATAGCAGAGAAAACAAAAGTAAAGATGTCAGGTCCTGTGCCAATACCAACCCAGAGGCTTAAAATAACAACAAGAAGAAGCCCATGCGGCGACGGAAAGGCAAGCTTTGAGAACTATGAGATGAGAATACACAAAAGGCTTATTGATTTGGGCGTTGACGAAAGGGCTTTGAGGCTGATAATGAGAGTGCCTATACCAGAAGGCGTATCGATAGAAATAGAGATGAAGGACTAATTCTAAAAACTTATTAACCAATGTACTTTATGATAAATAATGAAAAAGAAAGTAGAATATGAGAAAGTAACCATAACCTGCGCATCATGCGGCAAGAAGATGAAAATGGTTGTACACAAAAGCCTGGACTTCAAGGGAATGCTATGCCAGAAATGCAGCATGGATGCAGAGAAAATAGACAACGATTAAGTTTGCGGGTATAATATGAAATAAAAACTAGCAGATTTAATGACTAGACCTCCTTACAAAAAGTGATGTTTAAATAAATATGTTCTACTAGTGGACATCTTGACAAAGGTACACATAAAGCTTATAAGTCAAGATGCTACTCTCTTCCTATACCGTCGGAACGGCGGGAATTAACGCTTGTGGAGATGTTCAAGAGAATGTTTATGAAACAAGAAGTCAACCTTGTGTTGAACAGTTCACAAAAAGAGAATAAGACTAGTCCTCACTAGTCCTCTATTGCCGAGGTCGCATAACCTGGTATTGCGCCAGATGATATTAAAAGTATCAGGCGAACCTGGAAAGCTGGTTTCCGCTTAGGATGTCAGGGTTCAAATCCCTGCCTCGGCGAATTTGTAATTTTCAAGTAATAACAAAAGAAAGATTTATAAACTCCCTTGAAAAGGTAATTTTATGAAAGATTTAAGAAAAAAAGGATTAGAAAGGATACTTAGCTTTCTTAATATAAGTAAAGGAGATCTTTTTTTTGAAGGGAAAGTAGCTAACTTAGAAAAAGACCCAATTGTAGGAGTTATTGGATATCATCGGGAAGCTAGGCATGAATGGTGTGATAAGTCAGTTGGTTACTAT
>JAZDEN010000018.1:0-7567 GCA_043808805.1 archaeon
GGAAGAGTTGCTGCAGAACATACTCGTGCTGAAAATAAGGAACTTCAAAGACCAAGAACGAAAATTTGAACTCTTAAACCAAATAATTAAAAAGATCAAACCCGGATTAATAGTATTTGACACAATAGGGCACCATTACGGGGTTGCGCTGCTGAAAGACGTGCAGGAAACAAACAACATGCTGGCATCACAACTAAGGCAGCTAAGGCTAATAACAAAAGAAGAGGACATACCAGTTCTAATAACAAACCAAGTATACACAGATCCTAAGACCAGCGAGATGAAATGCCTCGGCGGGGACATGATATGCAACTTCAGCAAAAAAATAATAGAGCTCGGCGTGGAACCGCGTTGCATAAGGTTAATAAAGCCCGACAAAAAAGAGATGAGGTTCAGGATCGAAGAAAATGGTATACAAAAAATATAGGGTAACAGGGAAAAAACTTTTAGCAAGTTTTGCAATAATGTTCTTCATAGGATTCCTCCTTGCATTCAGCATACTCAACATCCAAAACAACAAGAATGAAAACACTGTGGCAACACAACCAATCACATCAACAATAGTGAAAGAGATAATCAAAGAGACAAACATGGAGGGCCAGAGCACAAAGGCCCAGACAAAGGTTGCAGCAGTAAACCCAAAAGGTGAGGGGATACTTGGAGACGTAACAGTGCAAGTAAAACCGGGAACAGGAGAGCTGCTCGTAGACATAAGCCCATTCATAGAACCTGACACACAATACAGCGCAACAACAGCAGTAAACGTTGCAAAAAAGATAACACAAGCCAACCTGGACGACAAGGATGTGATAATAAACTTCAACGTTAACGGAACAGTGCTCGGAGGACCCAGCGCAGGAGCTGCGATGACAATAGCAGCAATATCAGCGATAGAAGACAAGCCAATAAAAAACGGAGTCATAATAACCGGAACAATAGAGCCTGATGGAACGATAGGGAAGGTAGGCGGAATAATAGAGAAGGGAGACACTGCAGCAGACAACAACTACAAAACACTGCTCATACCAGAAGGACAATCAACCTTCACGTATTACGAGAGGCAGATAACAAAGAGAGAGGTCCGCGGACTGATCTTCTACAACACAAAGCTCACACCGAAAACAGTTAACCTACAAGAATACTTCAAGGACAGGGGAATGAACGTGATAGAAGTCAGCAACATACAGGAAGCGATGCGCTACATGCTGTGATTATTCTTCTGGCTGTTATACCACTCCTCTTTTTTCTTGCAATTGGGATTAATGCAATACTCAAAAGGCTTCTTACCCTTCCTTATCATGTTAACAACAGGATAACCACAAGCATCACAGACCTTGCCAGAAGGCTTAGGCAGGGAATACTTCGGAACAGAGAAAGTCGTCTTGCAGTTAGGATAATTCGAGCAAGCAACGAAATAAGACTTGTTCTTCTTTGAAAACATAATCTTAAGATCAGAACCGCATGAGGGGCACTTACCAACAATGCTGGACTGGTTCATCGTCTCTGTGAAAGCCTCTGTAAGACCCTTACCGATATTCTTCTCATTCTCCTTGAAGTGTTTCAGAATCTTTGTGAGAACAACCTTCGCTTCCTCAATTATCTCACTTCCTTTTTTCTTATCCTTCAAAATCATGTTCATCTCTTTTTCAAAGTGCCTTGTGAGTTTCTCATCAATAATCTCAGGGGAGTATTTTTCCAAAACTTCTGTGGTATGCAAGCCAAGATCAGTAACCTGAATAGCCCTTTCCTTAACATAATCCCTATCATACAAGTTTTCAATTATATCAGCACGGGTCGCCTTAGTGCCCAGGTTCTTCCTTTCCAAAACCTTGATTATTGAAGCAGGGGTGTAACGTTTTGGAGGCTGTGTCTCCTTGTCATACAAAACAAACTCCTTGACATCCAACTGCTGCCCTTTTTTTATAGAGGGCAATTCAACCTCATCATGCCTGACAAAACGCCCATAAAAAGTATGCCAGTTAGGCTGCAATGTTGTAATTCCGCTGACTGCAAAAGGTTCACCCTCAACATCTATGTCAATCTCCATCTTCTGCCTAACAGCAGGATCAGCGAAAGTGGCCAAAAATCTCCTGACAATCAGCTCATAAAGGTCTTTCGTCTTACCGGAAATACTTTCAGGGATTATACCCGTGGGATAAATCGCAGGGTGAGCAGGGTCAGACTTCTTACCATTATTAGGCACTAACCTTGCTCTTTTCAAAAGCTCGTTAGCAAGACCCTTGAATTCAGGCTGCTTTGAAATATCAGAGATAACTTTCTTAAGGTTCAATTTGTCAGAAAGCTGATTTGAACTTGTTCTGGGGTATGAAATGTATGAAGCTGTGTAAAGCTCCTGGGCTATCCCCAAAGTGTCCTTAGGGCTCAACCTCAAAGTCCTATATGCCTCCATCTGCAAGCTTGTCAAATCAAATGGATGAGGAGGCTCCTGCTCAAATTTTGTTGCAATAACATCAGACGCGATTGCTTTTTTCCCAATAACATGGGACATGACCTTATCTGCTTCCTTCTTCTCCCAGAACTTATCTTTTGTGTGCATCGCATTGAGGCCATTCTTTGCCTGCAACTCAACCTGCCAGTATGGAACAGGCTTGAAAGCGCGAATCTCCTTCTCCCTCTCAACAAGAACATGCAAAGCAGGACCCTGGACACGACCTGAAGACAAAATCTTATGCCTACCTGTGGAATTCTTTATTGACAATGTCAAAGCACGCGATATGTTAATACCCCACAACCAGTCAAGCTCATGCCTTGTAAGGCCGGCTTCAGCCTGACCCCAGATTATATGAGGAGAGGAATTCTCATAGGAATCAACAAGCTCATCCTTTGTAAGGGTTGAGAACTTCATACGCCTAGCGTCCTTCTTCTTACAAGCAAACCTAACGATATTATAACCAATGACCTCACCCTCAATATCAAAGTCCGTTGCAACCACAAAAGAATCAGCCTTCTTTGCCAATCCTTTTATAACATTCAGGTATTTCCTAGTGAAAGCAGAAGCCTTGTTAACGTCAGCAGAAACCTTCCACTCAACATCAAATATGGGGTAGGTCCACTTACCCTTGGTCTTCTCAGCAACAGTATAAAGATGACCGACAGCGCTGACAACAAGAATGTCCTTACCCTTATGACTAATCTCATAATACGGAACCTTGTTGATAGCCTTCTTCGTAGGAGAGCCGTCTGACAGAGCAGCAGCTATCTTCAATGCCGAACTAGGCTTTTCGGTAATAATCAACTCTGTCATAAAAAGAACGAATAAAAAAGAGGTTATTAAAAACTTTCTATTTTGAAGAACAAACAAAAGTTTTATAAACCAGCAGCAAAAAAGTTGAAGGCATGAGACTTGAAGACATGCTGATAAGAAGAGAGGAAGTGAAAATAGACCCCTCAAAAAAGAAAAACATAGAATTTGTAATACCAATACATCCCCAGATAATAAACGATGGGTTAGGCTTCACCGACAAGAAATTCTGCAAAGAAGCCCTGAAGAGAGCGCTGAAGCCCTACTTCGAAGACATGAAGAAATACGTTGGTGAATTCACAAGAAATGGAAAGCCTGAATCCTTACTGTTAAGGTCAACATACCTCGTAAGAGATCCTGAGATAACTGAAAGGGAAGGGATATGGGTTGTAACACCGCCAGGATGGCGCGCAACCACAGAAGGAAACATACTGTACACCTTAGTCATAAACGAAGGCAAGCTCGTGCCTGAATCCAAGAGCACAATAATAGGAAGCAACCAGGTAGGATTCACAAGAGAAAAATTCAGGGAATACATGGCAGACAGCCAGATGCACAGCTCAAACGGCTACATAGGAATAAACGGATATGCGATGGTGCCAAAAAACATAAAGACAGTACCACAGGCACTGCTCCTAAGGGCATGGGCAGTAGAATACATGAACACACACCTCAAACAGATAAAAGGGTTATATATTCTAGATAACAAAAAAATTTATATTAAGCAAAATAATGCTCAATAGCATGGCAGACGATGTTAAGAGGTGTCACTTCTGCAACAAGAGCTTCAAGATAGTTGACAAGGCAGACGTGCTCGGGAACGTGAAACCAGAGAACTACGTCGTAAGAAAGAACGAATACGGAGAAGAACAGTACTTCGAAAAGGACTGCTGGCTCAAGTTCGCACAAACAAGAATGAGAAACAGGAAATCAGACATAAGGGACGAGTTCAGGGAACTCGGGATCTAAATCCTTATTATCTTGCCTTCCCTGCCAACATTGATTACCTTCGTTCTACCGATTTTTTCCTCAACACCCTCTGCCTCATGAACATGACTGCAGAGCAGGATATCAGGCTTCAGCTTCTTGACAGCATTCCTCACGCCAGTAGAACCTGGAAAGAAAGAGGTCAGCTGACCCATCAGGGTGCCGTCAGGATGAACGTGCGTAACCATAATCTTCTTTTTTGTGTCCTTGATCTTCTTGTAAGCCTTTTTCAGAACACTCTCAATCTCAGACTCCCTCAACCTTGAAATGCCTATGTTAGCAAAGCCGCAGCCGAAAAAACCGACGTTGTTGAACTTAATAGAATAGCCGTGAAGGTTCGTGACATCATAAAGGTCAGCAAGGAAATCTGCTGTTGCGAGGGTCTCGTGATTTCCAGGCACGAGAAGAACCTTCTTGTTCCTCTTGACAAAAGGACCGATAAGGTTGCTCGTTGAGGAGTCAGCAAGCGTTATATCACCACAAAGAACAACAAGGTCCACCTTGTTCTTCGCAGCCTTCTTCGCCAGAGATTCAGCTAGCCGAGTATCACCGTGAATGTCCCCTGCAGCAAGAATTTTCATTTTAGAATTATAATGGAAAACGGGTTAATAAAACTTTACTTACCAAACCTTCTATCCCTAAGCATGTAATCCTCGATGGCAGCAATCAGGTCTTCTTTCTCAAACTCAGGCCACTTCTTCTCACACCAATACAACTCAGCGTAAGAACCCTGCCAGATCAAAAATCCTGAAGTACGCTGCTCACCAGAGGTCCTTATTATCAAATCAGGCTCACTCTCCATGTAAAGCTCTTTAGAGAATACTTCTTCGTTAATCTTTGAAACATCAAGCTTGCCTTCCTTTATCTTCTTAGCAATCTTCTTAGTTGCATCAATTATCTCAGCACGACCGCCGTAAGCCATAGCAAAATTAACGATGTAATTGTTATAATCCTTCGTTGCTTCCATAAGATCCTTCATAGCATCATAAACAGGCTTAGGGAACATCTGGATTCTTCCTATAAAGTTAATCCTAATCTTATTCTTATGAACCCTAGGATCTTTCTTTACAGCCTTGAACTCCCTCTGGAAAAGCTGCATCAGATAATTAAACTCCTCCTTAGGCCTGTGGAAATTCTCTATAGAGAAAGTGTAAAGGGTAACCTCTTTCAATCCGAGCTCCTTGCACCAGTCAAAAAGCTTCCAAATCTTTTTGGCACCGAACTCGTGGCCCTTCCAGGGTTTCATCATAAGCTGCTTTGCAAAACGCCTGTTCCCATCTAGTATAATCCCAATGTGCCTAGGCATCTTACTTTCAGAAGGTTCCATATTTGGAAAAGAAAAAATGGCTGTTTAAAAAGCTTTCTGTTAAGGCTTTTTTGGCACAATCTTTTTTGTGCCACCCATGTACTTTTGCAGAGCAGTCGGAATCTTGACAGAGCCGTCCTTCTGCTGGTAGTTCTCGAGGATAGCAACCATAACCCTAGAGGTTGCGATTGCCGTGTTGTTCAGCGTGTGGGCAAACTTCTTCTCACCGTTCTTGTCTATGAACTTAATGTTCAACCTCCTCGCCTGGGCCCCCTCCATGTTAGTCAAAGAACCGATCTCAGCATACTTGTTCTGGGCAGGGCTCCAGAATTCCAGGTCACAAGACTTTGCCTTCAAATCAGCAAGGTCACCTGAACAGCACTCGAGAACCCTTGCAGGAATCCCAAGCTGCTTGTATATGTCAATGGAATGCTTAAGCATCTCATCATAAAACTTGTAAGACTCTTCAGGCTTGCAGATGACAACCATCTCAACCTTGTTGAACTGATGGGTACGGAACAATCCTTTCTCATTAATGCCGTGGCTTCCGACTTCCTTCCTGAAGCAGGCTGAGTAGGATGTTAACTTCTGAGGCATCTGTTTCAGGTCTAATGCCTTGTTCTTGAAGAAACCAATCAAGGAATGCTCTGACGTACCAATAAGGAACAAGTCCTCACCCTCAATCTTGTACATCATATTCTGCATCTCCTCAAACGACATGACACCATTAACAACATCAGAATGGATCATCAACGGGGTTTCCATGTACATGTAACCCTTCTTCACCATGAAATCAATGCCAAACCTAATCAAAGCCTGGTTAAGCCTTGCCAGGTCGCCAATCAAGTAATAGAATCCGTTGCCGGAAACCTCTGCAGCAGTATCAAAGTCTATAATGCCAAGGTTTTCAGCAATCTCAATATGGTTCTTGACAGGAAAATTAAGCTTCTTAGGCTTGCCGATGACCTTCCTGACAACGTTCTCGGAAGAATCCCTGCCTGTTGGGACGGAATGGTGGATTATGTTGGGAATCTGCCTCATCGCAACAAGTATTTCCTCTTCCAATTTTTTTGTCTTAGCCTCAATCTCGGCTATTTTCTCTGGAATGTCCTTAGCCTTCTTCATCAAATCAGAAGTATTCTTTCCTGCTTTCTTGGCCTCGCTAATCTGCAGGGAAACCTTATTCCTCTCAGCCCTCAAAGAATCAACCTCTCCCTTCAGTTTACGCCATTCCTCGTCCTTCTTCCTAACATCATCAACTAGATGCAGCTTGTGGTCCTGGAACTTCTTTTTTATGTTCTCCTTGACCTTCTCAGGCTGCTCCCTGATAAGTTTTATGTCAATCATAGGAAGAGAAAAATTGAGGAAAGTTAATAAACTTTTTCAAATCAAACCCGTTTAAAAAGTCGTTATATAAACCTTTCTATTTTATTGTGGGATATATATTTTGAAAGCAAACATTTAAATATATGTGCTTAATTATCTGTTTTCAAATAACGATAAGATAGAAGAGGGTGATAGGGGGAATACGATGGCTAAAAAGGATATCTTTGAGGTTTTTTTCAGAAGAAAACCAGCGATGATACTGGTCGCGTTAAGAAAAGGCGGTAAAAACAGGTACGGGAGTGTTCTGGCCAAAGAAGTTGACTGCACCTATTCACACGCAGTTAAGATCCTGCAGGAAATGGAGAAGGCAAAACTCGTAGAGTTTATCAAGCAAGGCAGAATAAAGATGATAAAACTTACTGACACTGGCAACAAGGTTGCGGAATACATAGAAAAAATAAAGGCCCTGTTGTAAATATTAAAAGTAAGCTTTATTAAAAGAAGAGTTCTAATACAAAAAGGGGTGGAATATGGCTTTCAGTAAAAGTTTCCCTAGAGTAAGGAATAAGTTCACAACCTGGGAAGAGGTTGAACTAACAGAACAGGAAGAGAAGGAACAGGAAGTTAGGGCAAGAGAAGAGAACCTAAGGCTGATGCAAGAGTGCATAGACCAGGCAAGAAAAATA
>JAZDEN010000019.1:0-3732 GCA_043808805.1 archaeon
GTTATCTGCCCCTTTTTCATTATATCTTATATTTTTCCAGAATTATTTAAACCTTATGGTCGATTTTTGTCTTTTAAAGCTTATGCAACTCTCTTCTTTACCTTGCCTTCATAAGTTATTTATTAAGCCCTTTTCTAGTAATTCTCATCACATTCAGTTGTGAGGGAGGTTTTTTATGAAAAAGGTTTTGATTGGAAGTTTGGTCGTAGGCTTGGTTGTGTTGACTGCTTTGGGGGTTTTTGCTTATCAGGGTTACGGCGGATATGGTGGGATGATGGGTAATGCTGGTATGATGAATAATGCCTATCGTGGTGGGGACATGGATGAGATGCATGATTACATGGTTGAGAGGGTTGATCCTCAGACAGCCGATTACATGAACAGGATGCACGAATCTTGCCCGTACAGGGATTGATGATCCTCCAGGTGGAAATGAAGAGTGGGGAGGAGCTGTTTTAGACCTCTTTCAGCTTCCCCTTTCTCATTCTTTTTGAAGAATTATTTTTCCCTGTAGGCTTTTTCAGCTTCTACGCAGTCTTTTATTTTCATGTGCACGCTATCCCTGCTATCTAGGAAAAGGCGTCTGCTCACTTTTTTTTTAGAATTCTTCCTGGTTTGTAGCAATCGTCTTGTTTTATAATTATTGGGTTTTTTCCCTTTGTGTAGCCGTATAGCTGCTTGAAGTTTAGCCCTGTTTTTTCAGCGAGTTCATCTTTGGGTATCAGCTGGTCATGTTCGTATTTTTCCAGGACTTTGATTAGTTTTTCTCTGCCATCTATTCTTCCTTCTATCATCTCTTTGTGGGATTGCTTCTTTATGCCGAGTCTTGTCTCGACGTATTCTATTAGTTTGTCTGCCTTTTTTGTGAATGCTTCTATTTTCCTGACGTCCCCTGTCCTGTAGACCTGGGATACCATGTCGAGTAGGTTTTTTTCATAGTCCTGTTTGGAAGAAAGTATTACTTGTCGCGTGACTTGTTCTGTGACTTTTTCTATCTTGTCTTGTAGGCTCATTTTGGACCTTCTATCCTATTTGTTCCTTCTTATAAGGATTTCTGTCCTGTAATTACTTTTATGTAATTAATTTTTTAGAGTATATACGAAACCTTATTAAAGGCTGTTTCTTGTTTTTTTGTCTTATGGAAAATCAGGTTATCAAGGTTAAGGTGGTTGTTGAGCTTCTCGGTTCTCCTAAGGAGCATGTTGAGGAGACTATGAAGATGGTTATTGAGAAGTTGAAGAAGGAGAATGGTGTTAAGCTTCTCAAGGAAGTTACTTATCCTGCTGAGCAGAATGAGCAGGTTAAGCCTATGTGGAGCACCTTTTCTGATATTACAATTGAGGTTAATTCTGTCAAGAAGCTTCTGGATGTCTGTTTTGATTACATGCCTTCTTCCATAGAGATAATCACTCCTGAGAATTTCAGCGTTACCTCGAATGATTATGGTTATCTTATGAATGAGTTGTTGGCCCAGCTTCATCAGTTTTCTTTCATGGCTAAGCAGCTTGCTGCTGAGAACATGTACCTTAAGCAGGGTAAGGAAGTTAAGAAGTAGTTTATTTCTTTCCTATTAGTTTTTTTGCTTCTTTTATTGAGCTTTCCAGTTCTCTTTCGACCTTGCTTGGTTCTGATCTGAGTGCTGGTCTTGATGGTGTGCTTATTGATATGCTTGGTCTTTTTTCAGCTGGTTTTATTTCTTTTATCGGTCCGAATGATTTGAAGTCTTTCATCTCAGGCTTCTTCCCCAGTATTGGTGTTCCGAATCCGAAGAGGTCTTTGCCTCTCTTTTTTCCTGCGTTCTTCTTGTATATTAGGTAGCCAACGACAGCAAGCAGTATTACTAGTAGTAGCAGCACCCACATCCATGGGAATCCTCCGCCTGATGGTGCGCATATGTCTGTTTCGGCGCAGTCTGCGCAGTCGCAGCTTTCTATCTGGTCGCATGTTCCGTCGTTGTTGCATTCTGCAGGTTCTCCGCAGTCGTCAGGGCAGGTTTCTGATGTTTCTGTTGTCTCGTCGCATGTTCCGTCTCCGCATCCCTCTACTGGTTCAACGCAGTCGTCTGGGCATGTGCTGTAGCTTTCTGTGTCATCGCATACAGCGTCTCCGCAGCTGCAGTCTTCTGGGCAGTTTTCTGAGTTTTCGTTCTCGTCATAACCCCTGTCTATGAGGTCTATGTCGCATACACCATTCTTGTCGCACACTGCTTTTGCGCATGCGTCTGAGCATTGTCCTCCGCAGTCGACTCCCTCTTCTCCTGCCTGTTCGTCCTGTACTCCGTTGCTGCAAAGGTCTTCGCAGGTGTTGCAGTCTTCTGGGCAGTTGTGGCAGTCTTCTCCCTGGTCTGTGTCGCATACGTCGTCTCCGTTGCACACGACTTCTGTGCATTCTATACATGCTCCTCCGCAGTCTATTCCGTCTTCGTCTTGGTCTTTTTCGTTGTTGCTGCAGCAGTCGTCGTATGCCTCGCATGTTCCTCCGCAGTCTATTCCCCTTTCTCCGTCATCTCTTTTTTCGTTGGTGCATGATGGGAATTCTATCTCTCCTTCTGTGAAGGCTGCGTAAAGCACCATTGCTGTTGTTGTTACGTCACCGAATGAGCCGTCTGTTCTTTGTTTTGTTTTCAGCCATTCGACTCCTTCTGAGAATTCTGTTGAGTATTCTGACTGGCCTTTCAGGGCAAGAAGAGCTATTGCTGTCCTGTAGACGTCGCTGTCCCAGCTTCCGTCGCTTCTCTGTCTTGATCTGAGTTCCTGTAGGTATGTGTCATCGTCTAGTATTAGGAATAGGAATGCATTGTGTACCGTGTTTGTCTCGTCGTAGTTATCTCTCAGGTACATCTTTGAGCTTGTTGATTCGTCTGATAGTATGAATGCCCAGTTTGAGTATAGTGTTGAGTCGTAGTTGCATGATGGGTCTTTGTATCCCATCCCGAAGCATCCGTTTTCTATTGTTATCTCTGCAACTTGGCTTGCTGAGTCTGTTAGTATGTAGTATGAGTTTGCTGAGTTGTATATCAGTGATATTAGCGCATTGTCCAAATCCCCACAATCTATGTACATGTCTATTGTTGGGAAGTTTTTGACGAAGTTTGTTTCTATGCATGTGTTCAGGTTCATGAATGTGGTGTTTCCGCAGTCTGTGAATCTGCCTGCGTTTACTTTTATTGTTTTTGTGACGTCTTGGCTGTTTTTTGTGTATTTTATGCTGCATGTTCCTGTGTCTGTTGTTGCTACCTCAAGCCACCAGTTTCCTGATTGTAGCGCTGCTGACTGTGCTGACTTTAGCCAGCTTATCTGGTCTTCTGTTGATACCCCCATTGATTTGTATGCGAGAATTACGAATGCTGTTTCTTTTGTCCTGCAGCTTGCTTTTGGCCAGCAGGGTTGTGTGTTTTCCTGTCCTGCTAGGTAGTTTAGTGGTGTTGTTGGGTCGTAGCCTGCTGCCTTTAATGCAAGTATCGAGGCTGATGTTTCCAGTGTTCCGCCAAAACTTCCGTTGCTTTGCTGTTTCAGTAGCCAGTCATATGATTTTTGTATGCTGAAGTTTGATGTGTCTGCGTTTGCTGCTGCTGTAAGTAGTATTATTGTGGCTAGAAGTACTATCAGGAACCTCTTTTTCATGTTATTCCTTTTGAGGAAAGATTTATTTATATACCTTTCTATTGTTTTTTAAATGCTGAGTGATTCGTATTTTGCTAAGGGTAAGCGTTCTAAGGTTTTTCTTACTTGT
>JAZDEN010000020.1:0-8809 GCA_043808805.1 archaeon
GAAATTCAATGAGCGGTATAAAAAATACCAGAAGCGTCATCTGGCTAATCTCGACAAGTGTTCACGCTGTCCGGTCGGACTGACCTGTGCAGGGGGATGCGCGGCGCAGGCCAGAGGCAAGGATTCATCAATTGAGGGAGCCTTCAAAAACATCTGTTATTCAAACAAGGAGCTGGTGGCAATGGCCGTCAAAGAACTCTACCACGAACACAAACAAGGAATTCTGAAAAAGAATTTCGGAATCGAGGTGGAACAATGACCACAAGCAGCTACACAAAAATGCTCAAACAATTAAAGAACAAGCCGACAAAGATGAAAAAATACCTGAAGCACAACACACCAAAAGACAGGAAATTCGGGAAACAGACAAAAAGATGCGTAAGATGCGGCAACCCAAGAGCTCACATAGGGAAATACGGACTCAACCTGTGTAGGAGATGCTTCAGAGAAAACGCACACCACCTGGGATGGAAAAAATACAGCTAAGGAGAACAAAATGCTAAATGACCCATTATCAAACATACTATCGAACATGCTTAACGCAGAAAAAGTAGGAAAAGCATTCTGCGTAACAAAGCCATCATCCAAGATAATCAAAGAAGTACTGAAAATCATGCTGGAAAAAGAATACATAAAAGGATACCAGGAAATAGACGACGGAAAAGGAAAGATGATCAAAGTAGAACTATTCGGAAGGATAAACAAATGTGGCGTAATAAAGCCAAGATTCTCCGTAAACAAGGGAGACTACGAAAAATTCGAGAAAAGGTACTTGCCAGCAGCAGGATTCGGATTCATAATCGTATCAACATCAAAAGGACTCATGATGCACGACGAAGCAAAAAAGAAAGGACTTGGGGGAAGGCTCATAAGCTACGTATACTAAAATGCTACCGGACATAAACCAAAAAGTGAAGATACCAGAAGGGGTAACGGTCCAGGTAGAGAACGGAACAGTAAAAGTAAAAGGGCCGAAGGGAGAAAACACAAGAATGCTCAACCACAGAAACGTCAAGATAAGCGTGGAAGAGGGAAGTGTAACACTATCAGCAAAAAAACCATCAAAAAGGGAAAAAACAATGATAGGGACGTTCAAAGCCCACATAAAGAACATGGTAAAAGGCGTAACAGAAGGATTCACCTACAAACTAAAAGTAGCATCATCCCACTTTCCAATAACAGTAACAATAGACAAAGGAGAACTCACAGTCAAAAACTTCCTAGGAGAAAAAATACCAAGGAGGTGCAGGCTGCCAGAAGGAGTCACCGTAAAAATAGACGGAGCAACAATAACAATAGAAGGGATAGACGTAGAGAACGCAGGAAAGGCAGCATCAATAATAGAACTGACAACAAGAATAACAAACAGAGACAGGAGGGTATTCCAGGACGGAATATACATCACACAAAAACCAGGAAGATGAAAGAACTGCTAGAAGTAAGACGGACACTGAAGAAGAAAAAACCAGAGTTCCTTAGACAGGACGCCCACAGAGTGGCCAAGCTCGCAAAAAAATGGAGAAAGCCAAAGGGAAGACACTCAAAGATGAGGTTCAAGCTAAGAAGCTACAGAAAACAGCCGTCTATCGGCTATTCCTCACCAAGAGCAGTAAGGGGGCTTGACCAAAAAGGAAGGATAGAGGTAATAGTAAAGAACGTACAAGACCTGGAAAAGATAAAACAGAACGAAATCATAGTCATAGGATCAACAGTCGGAACAAAAAAGAAAGTAATGATACTGAAAAAGATACAGGAAAAGAAACTGGCTGTAAAAAACGTCAAAAACATAGACGAATTCATAAAACAAGTCGAAGAAAAACTAAAGAAGAAGAAAGAAGACGCTAAAACAAAGGAAACAGAGAAGAAGAAATCAAAGGAAGAAGCCCTGAAAAAGGCAGAAGAAAAGAAAAAAGAAGAGGAAAAGAAAACAGACGAAGAAAAGGAAAAGGAAAAAGAAGAGAAAGAAAAGAAAGAAGCAAAGGAGAGGGCAACACAACAGCCCGTGACAACATAAAATGGACCTCAAAACACAAAAAAGGATAGCAGCACAGGTAATGAAAGTCGGAGAGACCAGAGTCTGGTTAGACCCGAACAGACTTGAAGAGATAAAAGAGGCCATCACAAAAGCAGACGTACGATCACTAGTCAAAGACAAGGCAATACAGGCAAGGCCCGAAAGGGGAATATCAAGATTCAGAATAAGAAAACACAACACACAGAAAAGAAAGGGAAGAAGAAAAGGACAAGGCTCGAGACAGGGAAGCAGAAGAGCAAGACTGCCCAGAAAACTCGAATGGATAAACAAGATAAGATCACAAAGAGCAATGCTCATAAAAATGAGAGATGATGGCATAATCACAAGACTAACATACAGAACAGTGAGAAGGAAAGCAAAAGGGGGATACTTCAGAAGCAGGAGACACCTGCAACTCTACCTAGAAGGAGCGAACCTCCTGCTGAAAAAGGAAGAGAGCAAAACGATACCAAAGGAGAAACCAGTAGAAGATGTCAATACCATACAGAAGAAGACGAGAAGGAAGAACGGACTACAATAGAAGAAGAAAACTAGTCGGCTCAGGAGAGTTCAGACTAGTCGTAAGAAGAAGCAACAAAAACGTACACTTACAAATACTCAAATACGAAGAGAACGGAGACAAGGTAATATCAAGCTCCAACTCAAGAGAACTAATAAAAATAGGATGGAAAGGAGCAAGGGGAAACACCCCAGCAGCATACCTCACAGGACTGCTCCTAGGAAGAAAAGCAATAAAACAAAAGGTAAAAAAAGCAATACTCGACGTAGGGGTACACAAACCAGCAGCAGGAAGCGCATTCTATGCAGCGGTAAAAGGCGTAGCAGACGGAGGTGTGGAAGTACCACACTCAGAAGAGGTAATCCCAAGCAAAGAAAGGATAGAAGGACAGCACATCAAAAATAATACTAAAACAAAATACACAAAATCAGAAAGAGAAAAAATAACAGACAATTTCAACGAAGTGAAGAACAAAATAACGAAGGAGTAAAATGGCAAAAAGAAAAGAAACAGGACCCGTGGAGATATCCAGGATGAATGAAGCAAGAAAAGCAAGCCTCGACAACTGGGTACCAAAGACAGAAATAGGCAGAAGAGTAAAAAACGGGGAAGTAAAGGACATGAATGAGGTACTCGACAAAGGGGTAAGAATACTGGAACAAGAAATAGTTGACACTCTCATACCCAACCTAGAAATAAGCATAATAGCGGTTGGGCAATCAAAAGGTAAGTTCGGCGGCGGAAAGAGAAGCATATGGAGACAGACACAGAAGAAGACAAGCGAAGGAAACAAACCAAAATTCGCCACCGTAATAGCAGTCGGAAACAAAGACGGCTACGTAGGAATAGGCAGGGGAAAGTCCAAAGAAACAGTCCCTGCAAGAGAAAAAGCGACAAGAAAATCCAAACTAAGCATAATCAAGATAAGAAGAGGATGCGGGTCATGGGAATGCGGCTGCGGAGAAAGCCACAGCATACCATTCAAAATAGACGGAAAATGCGGAAGCGTGAAAATGCAACTCCTGCCAGCGCCTAAGGGAACAGGACTCATAATAGAAAAAGAATGCAAGAAGCTAATGGAACTTGCAGGAATAAAAGATATATACTCAAACACAAAAGGTCAGACAAGAACAAAAATAAACCATGTTTACGCATGCTTTGACGCACTAAAAAGACTATCAGAAGTCAGAGTCAACGAGGAATACAGAAAGAAAGCAGGGGTAAAGGAAGGAAGAAATGAATAGAGTAGCAGTGATAAGGATCAGAGGAAGAGTCCATCTCAGACAAGAGATAGAAAACACCATGAAGATGATGAGACTCTACAGGAAAAACACCTGCGTCATAATAAAAGGAACAGAACCACAGATAGGAATGCTGCAAAAAGTAAAGGATTACGTAACATGGGGAGAAATCGACGAAGAAACATTCAAGATGCTCATGGACAAGAGAGGAAGATTAGCGGGAAACGTCAAGCTAACCCAAGAATACATGAAAGACAAGACAAAAATGGACTATGACGGATTCGCAAAAGAATACTTCACATTCAAAAAAGAACTAAAAGACATACCAGGAATGAAACTGTTCTTCAAACTATGCCCACCAAGGCACGGATTCGAGAGAAAGGGAATAAAGAAACCCTTCAGCTTAGGTGGAGTCCTTGGTTACAGAAAGGAAAAGATAAACGAACTGCTCAAGAGGATGATGTGAGATGACAGCAAGACGACAGAAGAAAAACAAGAAGATGAGAGGAAGCCACACCCATGGATGGGGAAGCAAGAAAAAACACAGGGGAGCAGGCAACAGAGGCGGCAGAGGAATGGCAGGAACAGGAAAGAGAGCAGACCAGAAAAAACCAAGCATACTAGTCGAGTATGGCAACACATACTTCGGAAAGCCAAAAGGATTCAACACACCATGGAACAAAAAAGACAGGATAATCAACCTGGAAGACATAGAAAAAAACATCGATGAATACACAACAAAAGGTTTAATAATAAAAGAAAATAATGTTTACATAGTAGATATCAAGAAATTAGGTTTCGACAAGCTATTAGGCAAGGGAAAGCTAAAAAACAAGTATAAAGCCATAGGCAAGGTGTCAAGAATAGCAGCAGAAAGAATAAAAGAAGCAGGGGGAGAAGTCCAGGAATAAAAGATGGCACTTAAAGATTTCTTATCAAACCTACCTGAAGTCAAAGGACCACTGCAAAAAAGGCTCCCTTTCAAGGAAAAGCTAAAATGGACACTCATAATCCTAGTAGCATTCTTCATACTCTCAACAATACCACTATGGGGACTGGGAAGCAACGCTCTATCCCAATTCGAATACCTATCAATAATACTCGGAGCAAAATTCGGATCGATAATGAGCCTTGGAATAGGACCGATCGTGACAGCATCCATCGTACTCCAGCTGTTGAATGGATCAGGAATAATAAAATTTGACACAACGAGCCACGAGGGAAGGGTAGCATTCCAGGGACTGCAAAAAATAATGACAATATTCTTCATAGTATTCGAGGCATTAATCTACGTCTACATGGGAGGACTGTCACCATCAACAGCACTCGCACCAGAAGCATTCAGACTGATGCAACTCATGCTCGTAGCACAACTGTTCGTAGGCGGAATATTCGTAATGTTCATGGATGAGGTAATAAGCAAATGGGGATTCGGAAGCGGAGTATCACTGTTCATCGCAGCAGGCGTGGCAACAGAAGTCATGGTAAGGGCATTCTCACCACTCAACCAGGCAGGACAGATAGCACTCGGTTCGGGACTGCCGCCAATAGGAAAGGTATGGGTACTCTTCACCTCACTAGTAGGGGGGAACCCAATAAACGCAGCACTCGCATTTGCTGCAATAGCAGCAACAATAGTAGTGTTCCTTTTTGCAGTGTACGGACAAGCCATGAAGATAGAGATACCGCTAAGCTTCGGAAGAATAAGAGGGCAGGGAATAAGATGGCCACTCCACTTCCTATACACATCAAACATACCAGTCATACTCGTAGCAGCATTCATAGCAAACATACAACTATTCGCAAGACTATTCGAAAACTGGGGACATCCCATATTCGGAACATTCACGGGAAACGCACCAGCCACTGGAATAATAGTATGGCTATACCCGCCGAACATAATAGAAGGAATAATCACAGGAAGCTTTCAATGGATACAACTCGGACATGCAGGAGTGTACATGCTCATAATGATACTAGGATCAATAGTATTCTCATACTTCTGGGTGCAAACATCAGGAATGGACGCAAGAAGCCAAGCCAACCAGATGATGGCATCAGGACTGCAAATACCCGGATTCAGAAGAGATCCCAGGGTTTTAGAATCAATACTCAAAAGGTATATAACCCCACTAACAATAATGGGAGGTGCTGCAATAGGATTTTTAGCGGCATCAGCAGACTTATTGGGGGCACTAAGCAGGGGAACAGGACTGCTGCTAACTGTCATGATCATCTACAGGTTATATGAAGAGATAGCAAGGGACCACATGATGGACATGTACCCAGGCTTAAGAAAAATGATGGGGAAGGAATAAGATGGCACTAGAAGGCTTTTTCAACACAGTATTCGGGCCGATAATGAAGATAGGTTATCCGATCAACATAATCATAATCACACTGATAATAACACTGATAGTAACGCTGATATACAAATACACAACAAACCAGACAAAGATGAAGGAACTGAAAGACGGGATAAAAGCGGCGCAGGGAGAGATAAAGCAAAACAAAGACAACCCAGGCAAGATGATGGAAATACAGAAAAAAGCAATGGAACAAAACCTAACATACATGAAACACTCACTAATACCAATGCTGATAACATTCGTTCCTTTGATAATAATGTTCGGATGGCTAAGAGGTTACTTCACAGAGATAGGAAACCCAAAATTCCTAGGACTAACATGGATATGGGTTTACCTAATATCATCCATCATAATGAGCATAGGCATAAGAAAAATAATGAAGGTATACTAAAATGAGAACACAAAAATCAAGAAGACACAGAAGAGTAAGGGTAAAAACACCAGGCGGTACAACCAAGATAGCATACAAGAGAAAGAAACCCGGAAAGCCACAGTGCGCAAAATGCGGAGAAATACTCAAAGGAGTGCCACAGGGGTTCGTATACAAGATAAGAAACATGGCCAAGAGCAAAAAAAGGCCGGAAAGACCCTACGGCGGAATGTTCTGCACAAAATGCACAAGAGAACTGATGGCTGACAAGGCAAGAAGCCTATACAAAGAAGAAGCAAAGAAGGAAGAAGAAAATGATTGAAGTCGGAAGAGTATGCATGAAGATAGCCGGAAGGGATTCGGGCAAGACAGTCGTGGTAGTCGAGAAAATAGACGACAACTTCGTCATAATCGATGGCAACGTAAAAAGGAAAAGGTGCAACATAACACACCTAGAGCCACTACAACAGGTACTAAACATAAAGAAAGGAGCAACAACAGACGACATCAAAGCCGAGATGAAAAAAGCAAAGATAAAAGTAGAAGAAGGAAAGAAGATAAAGAGAAAGACAAAGGAAAAGAAAGATGCCACAACAGCCAAAAAACGCAAATGAGAAATACCTGGAACTGCAGATTCTAAACCAACAGATAAGACAGCTACAACAACAAATCGTGAACCTGGAAAACCAGGTCATAGAGCTTGAAGTTCTCGAAGACAACCTTGAAGAGATAAAAAAGATAAAGGAAGGGACTGAAATTCTAGTATCACTAGGCGCAGGAATATTCGCAAAAGCATCACTAAAAGACAACAAGAAACTCATAATGAACGTAGGAAGCAACACAATGGTCAAAAAGGAAATCGACGAGGCAAAAAAAGTAGTCACAGACCAGATAGACCAGATGAAACAACTCATAGGAGACATAAGCATGGAACTAGAACATGCCGTAGTGAGAATACAAGAAGCACAAAAAGACATACAAGAAATGGTAGAAGCAAGTAAAAAACAATAATTCTTAAATACAAACTGATATTGGAGAAGCCCATGGAGAACGAGGTGCTGAAATTCTATTCCAGGAAAGACATCCAAAAAGAGATGCTAAGAGTAGCCAAGAACAGAGAGGTTGCAGTCCAATATTCCGACAAGGGATTCGGAAAAAGACCGGACATACTGCAATTCCCAGGAGATATACTAGACTTGGTAAGATCAGGAGCAACATCATTCCACATATCAGAAGAGAGATGGACCGATCCCTTACAACTAAAACCCGGAATGACAAAAAAACAACTCGATGACCTAAGAAGCGGATGGGACCTCATAATAGACATAGACTGCAAAGACCTAGAGTACTCGAAAATAGCAGCCAACCTCATAATACAAGCACTCGAATTCCATAACGTAAGAAACGTAAGCGTGAAATTCAGCGGAAACAAAGGACTTCACATAGCAGTGCCATTCGAAGCATTCCCAGAAAAAGTAGAAGACAAGCCAACAAGACTGCTATTCCCCGACGGGCCAAAGATAATAGCATTGTATCTAGGGAACATGATAAAGGAAAGACTGGCAGCAGAATTCCTAAACTACGCAGGAAGCATAGAGAATTTAGCAAAAAACTTCGAAAAAGAACCCAAAAACCTAGAAGAATACATATGCCCAACACACAGAATAGCCCTAATATCAAAAACAAAACAAGACTTAGGTTTGGTATGCCCAAAATGCGGAGGAAGCGACTACGTAGAATTCAGGGGAGGGATATACGCATGCTCAAAATGCCCAAACACACTCATGAACAAGACAGGAAAAGGAATAAACATGCAGATGATGGAATGCCCAATATGCAAAAAAAGAGAATATGAAACAAGATTCAATCCATTCGCAATACTAAGCATAGACACCGTGCTGATAAGCAACAGGCACATGTTCAGAATGCCATACTCCTACCACGAAAAATCAGGACTCATAAGCATACCGATAAGAAAAGAGGACGTGCTAAACTTCAAAAGGGAATGGGCAAAGATGGAAAACGTCAAAATAGAGAACGACTTCCTCAACCTAGAAAAAGAGAGCGATGCATCACAACTAATAGTAGAAAGCTTCGACTGGTGGACAAAGATGGAAAAAAACAAACCAGAAAAAAAAGAAGGCGGAGAAAGAGAATACGAAGAACTTAAGGAAGCAATAGCAGAAGAGAACTTCCCACCATGCATAAAGCTGCTGGCAAAAGGGGTAAGCCAGGACGGAAGAAAAAGAGCACTGTTCATACTCATAAATTTTTTACAGAACGTCGGATGGGACA
>JAZDEN010000021.1:0-15366 GCA_043808805.1 archaeon
GTTATTATAACACCGTCGACACCATCCCTTATTTCCTTCTCAACCTCCTTCGCCAACAGATTATAATGGGGGAAGCGCATGTCATCAGACCACATATTCCTGATAAGCCTTGACCTTATGTTTGCAATCCTGCCCAACTCAGGGAACATCGCAATTATATCCTCGGGAGAAAACCTTGAGATAACACCACCGGTCTTGTAATCAACTGCAGAGGCAATCGTGCCTCCCGTATGCAGAATCGATATGGTTGGAAGGCCCTTATTAGCCTTAACAGCCTCTTTTTTATGCTCAGCAGCCTTCTCCAGCTTCTTCACAACCTTCAGCGCCTTTACACGACCCAAATTAACTGCCATATTGTAACCACTGGAGAGTTTAACAATTACTGCATTCTTATCCGCTGAGGGCATCAACATTCCTGAAATTTTTTCTGAAGAAGTTTCAACCTCGACGACATCACCCTCTTTAGCGCTGATTTTCCTCATAACTTTATTAATTGGAAAAGGGTTTAAATAATTATTTATATTGTAGAATATATATTTTTCAGTTTGACAATGTTTATATATAAAATTGGGGTTATTTAAAGCTTAATAAAAAAGAAGTTAAATTTCATCACTGGTTGGCTTTATTTGGCGATAAACCCAATCTTGGCGATTGATGAAATCTTGGTTTGTATCTGACACATAATCAGATAAATGTTGTTGAAGAGCATAAGACTTGGCGATCTTAAACTCGTTCTAAATAAGGAGTATAACAAAAATAGTTAATAAACATTATTATACTCTAACATATACAATGAAAAACATAAAACCAAAAGGGGGCGGAGGAAAATGGACTTTCTGGTAAAATCAGCCTTGGAAACCCAAGCAACAATGAAACCAGCAGACATGCTCATCGGGCATGCAAACATAAAAGTAATAGGAGTAGGCGGTGGTGGAACCAACGCAACAACATGGTTATATAAAAAAGGAATAAGGGGTGCAGAGATAGCAGCACTGAACACAGACAAGCAACACCTAGACATGATGGAAGCAGACAGGAAGATCCTTATTGGAAAGGAGCTGACAAGAGGCCTTGGTGCCGGAGGATTCCCGGAGAAGGGAAGAGAAGCAGCTAAGGAAAGCATGCACGAACTAAGAGAGTTCCTGCAGAAAGCTGACATGGTCTTCATAACAGCAGGTATGGGTGGAGGTACTGGAACAGGAGGAGCCCCTGTAGTAGCACAAATAGCAAGAGACATGGGTGCAATAGTGATAGGAACAGTTACGATGCCATTTGACATAGAAAGAGCAAGAATAGACAAAGCAGAGTTCGGACTAGCACAACTTAGAGACGTTTGCGACACAGTAATAGTAATAGACAACAACAGACTGGTAAACATAGCAGGAAACCTACCAGTGCAACAAGCATTCGCAGTAGCCAACGAACTTATTTCAACGATGATAAAAGGAATCGTGGAAATAATAGCAGTGCCGTCACTGGTCAACCTGGACTACGCAGACGTAAAGGCAATCATGGCGAACGGAGACGTTTCAGTAATAGGCATTGGAGAGTCAGACTCAGAACACAGAGTTGACGAAGCAGTGAAGAGAGCAATGAGCAACCCATTGCTGGACGTGAGCTATGAGGGAGCCACAGGAGCATTATTGCACGTGGCAGGCGGTCATGATCTAACACTAGACGAGGTGAACAGAGTGGGTGAGTTGGTAACACAATCTCTTGATCCAGACGCAAACGTAATCTGGGGAGCAAGAGTAGGGGATGACATGAACGGAAAACTCAGAGTTATGACAATCATAACAGGAGTTAACTCACCATACATCCTGGGGAAAGTGGACCACAGCAAACCAAATCCAAGAGCTGTACAAGTGAGCCACGAACTAGGCATAGACTTACTGAGGTGATGATAAAAAAAGGGCAAAACCCCCTAAGTAATTTGCCCTCCCTTTAATCTTTGCCAGTGCTTGCAAAAGCATTGGCAATACCTTTTTTTTATTTTACAAAAACTAATTCTTAACCAAACAAAAAGCTTAATAACAACACCATAACGGGCTTCTCCATGGTAAAAAAGAAATACAAAACGGTAGACAAGATTTTCACATACATCATAGACCGTCTACATGACAAAGACCAGACATGCCTAAACATGGCAAGGCAGATATACGGGTGCTCAGTAAGCATGG
The DNA here is from genome assembly GCA_043808805.1 of archaeon. GTDB lineage: Archaea > Nanobdellota > Nanobdellia > SCGC-AAA011-G17 > VGLX01 > JAWABC01. The sequence goes on from JAZDEN010000021.1 coordinate 2,181, forward strand.
TTAACATGGATGATGAACAGATCAGAGTAGACAACCTGAAGGACTCACCGCACGTACTGAAAGATGAAGTTTATATGAAGCTGGAAGAGACTTTGGATGCACTGGAACATTTATGTTCTGAGGATGATAACATGGAATGCTGGAACGACGGAATCGGAATAATAGACAGCTACATGTACGAAATAAACTACAGGGTGATGAAACAAGAAATGTATGAATCGCTAAGGAAAACAAGCGTCGACGGGATAATAGCAGAAATAATAACAAACAGGATGAAAATAAACACACAACCATGCTGAAAACATTGTTAAAAGATCAAATCAATTATTGCCTAACCTAGTATGCTTGACCATCCACTTCAATATTTCCTGAGGCTGATAGTAATGACCCATCGTATAAAAACAGGTTGACAGACACTTATCAGCACACTTACTCTTCACCTCCTCCAACTCCTTCTTGTCAAACTTGGGATTCCATATCCTACCCCAATCATGGTCATATGTTATCAAATCAAAACAGGGAGTGAGGGAACCGTCCGGCCTTATCAACAAACCATTATGGCCCGCCCTGCAATCCCACGAAACAGGCTTGTTCCTCATCCTGTCCTTCATAGCCTGAAGATGGGGAACGGAATTCACCATCGTATAACCCTTACGGTTCTTCATGATAAGCCAATCAAGCAACTCATCAACCCTATCATACAAATCAGGGGTTATGAAAAGACCATCGTTCCTGTGCTTGTAATGACTGACATCAACAAAATCCTGAGGAGGCTCATTGATGTGATAATCAGTACCTATGCCGTTATCATGCGCAATCTCAGTAAGCATCTTAACGTCCTTCAGATTCTTGCTCGTAATGTTGATGTTGAAGAAAGGGAGATAGCCATACCTCTCCTGCTGCTCCACCATATACCTGAACTGCGGCTCGATAGCAGACAAAGCCTTCGGCAAACCAGGCTTCGGCTCGACACAATCAACAGCAAGATTTATCGCAGCGACATCAGCCCTGCCAAGACTGTCAATGTAACCCTTGTCCAACAAATAACCATTCGTGGGAAGATACATGAAGAAACCGTTGCTGCTCCCATACTTGATAACCTTGAGAATGAAATCCCTCCTCAACAGGGGCTCACCACCCATAAGTGCAACAACACGGCAACCCATCGTCTTAAGCCAGTCTATAGAACTTATCGCAGTCTCAAGCGACATGTCATCACCCTTGTTGTTATACTGGAAACAATATGCACAACTCACATTACATTTCCAGTCCGTAAAAAGATAAGACATCACAGGCCTAAACTGAGAATTATACACCCTTGACTTGGTATAAGGAACTACCCACCTATTAAACGCCCTAGCACCATTCTTAAATCTATAACCTACCAGACTAGCCTTAGCCATCACAAAAACCCCAACATTATTAGGACAAGCAGATATATAATCATTGCGGGTGTCATAAAACTTGCGGAAATTCTTGGCAAACCCTTATTAAAGAAAATATTTTTCTCATCGGGAAGGGGGTGAAAGAATGACACTAACAACAAAGAAGATAGAACAGCTCAAAAGACAGCCAATCATTGAGACTGTGATAAAGAAAAGTGAGGATGGAGAATGGGTTTTGCACCAGACCATAATCACGGACATAAAACCGATAAGCTATTTTGAAAGAGTCCTAGAAGACTAGGACTTATTTTTTTATTATTTTTTGAAAAAGTTTAAATAGTAACTGAGATTGGACTAAGTAATGAGGTTTACTGATTTTATAAAACCTAACATTAAGAAAATAATATTATTTATGATCCTTGTCATTATTTTCTCTGCAGCTTTAAGATTAACTTTAGGAACATATCCTTTTTGGTACAATGTTGCGTCAAATGCAATGCATCCCACTTATTCCAGAGGGGATTTTGTTTTCGTCAAAGCAACAAACTTTGGTGATATCGAAGTTAACAATGTTATCATTCATGAGATTCAAGGAGTAAAAACACCTTTAATAATGAGAGTTGTTTCAAAAGACGATGAGAAAAGAACATTTACAACAAAAGGAGACAACAACCCCATTATCTCACCAAGCCAAACTAATCTGCCAGAAAGCACCATAAAATCTAAAGTTATAGGCAGAATACCTTACTTAGGTTATTTGGAAATACTTCATGTTGGTTGGTTGTTAAGGTTAATTTTAATTTATATTATAGCTTGCGTTTTTTCAGTCTTTATTTTTTCAGAACAATAATATTACCACGGCCCTTCTTAATCTTCTCAACAATGCCTTTATGCTCCATCTCAGAAATAATCAAACTAATCTTTGCCTCAGAAAGAGGAAACTTCCTCCTAATGTCTTTTTGAGTGACGCGGCCACCCTCCTTCTTAATGAAATCAACAACAGAATCCAAATCACCCACATCCTTGCTCTCTTCCTTGCCATTATGCTTAACAACCTTCTTTGACTTCTTCCTCCATAAGACAAAAACAACAACCGCGAGAACAATAACAAGGCCTAGAACCAGCCAGGCATAACCGTTGGACGCAGTATCCTGGAAAAAGCTGTCATTGACACCAAGATTTGTTTCATTCAAAAGCTCTTCCTCCTCCTCAAACGTGGGAAAGAGGAAAAGGTCTATGACATAATCACCCGAATCGTCATTGATGACAACAGATTCCTTGGCGTGCATGCCAGAATACCTGGCAGTAACAGTATAAGTCCCCTGATTCAGATTAAAGGAATAAGAGCCGTCCTTTGAAACAAACCTCTGGACAGGAACAGAATTAACCTCAACAACAGCACCCTCAACCAGCTCAAGAGAGGTATCATAAATTGAGCCATGGATCCTAGTAGCAGAAACCACATCAAGTGCGAGCAAAAGAACAAACAAAAAAACAAAGCGCCTAACCATGGCCTAAACCAGCCAGAAGAAGTATAAAAAAGTTTCTATACAAAAAAGGAGGCAGAAAAAGCCTTCGTAAAGTTTCATAAAGCAATATCAACGATTAAAACCGAAACTTTAGAAAGTATGCTTATAAACAAACCTCCCAAACCTAATCCCCATAATAATCTATTCGAGGTGCAGGAGGACACTAACAATGAAAATGATCAAAACAACAATAGGGGTGATAATTGCAGCAGTGCTGATAATGAGCATACTGCCAGCAAGCATAGCAGATGAGGATACCCCAAATTCTGCAGACGATTCTAGCGGGCAAGGTCAGGGAACCCAGAATCAGATAAACATAAACAGAACAGATGACGATGATGATGACAACGAAACAGAAGACAACGATGTTAATGATGACGATTCCGATGACAACGAGACTGATGATGATTCTAATGATTCAGAACAGGAAAGAATAAGAGAAAGACTAAAAGAGATACAAGAAAATAGGATTGAAAGACTAAAAGAACTGAAAGAAAAGCCCGAATGGGCAAAATACAACGAAAGCATGGGGTGGAAGGCAAGAATAGTAGACAGGATAGAGCTTGAAAAAGCAAGAGCCAACTACCTACAAGCAAAAGAAAGATTCATAGTGAAGAAGGCTGATCTTGAACAATCAAAAATCAAGTTCAAGGAAAAACAAGAACTCAAGAGGCTCTGCAGAGAACAAGGAGAAGGAACGTGCAACATCACTGACGAACAACTCCTATCCGCTTCAAAAAACTTCCTAGGCAACTCTGCAGATGCCATCATTGAGCACCTGAACAAGGTCAAGACAAAAGTCCAAGAGAATGACGACCTGAGCGAAGAGGAAGTCAAAGCGATAATCGCAAAGATTGACGCCAAGATAGCAGAGATACAGGCGGCCAAGGAAAAAGCGATGAACGCAACAACCAAAGAAGAAGTCCAACAAGCAGCACAAGACATAAACGCTGCATGGAAAAAGGTAAAGCTAGGGACAGAAGTATTCACGACAGAGATGATAAACGCCAGGATAGGCGGAATAATCATCAAGTCAGAAAACCTCAAGGAAAAACTCGACAGGGTCCTAGCAAAGATGGAACAAAACGGCAAGAACGCCACAGAGATAAAACCCCTCGTTGATGAGTACGACGCGAAGATAAAACTCGCAAAGGAAAAATACGAGGCAGCCATGGACAAGTTTGAGGAATACTGGCAATCAGAAGACAAACCCGAGGCAAAGGATACACTGGAACAGGCAAAAGACCTGATGAAGGAAGCAAAGGAAGCTCTAAAAGATGCAAACGAGAAACTCAGGGAGATAACCAAGGCGATAAAAAAAGCCAACGGACAACAGGAACTCATCGAGGAAACAAACCAGACATCAACCACATAAACTACAAAGTGATTACAAAGAATTAAAAAAACAGAAAACAGGACAATAGAAAATGAAAAAACTAATGGCCTTGATGATGGTATTGCTGATCGCGTTCACGATAACGGGATGCAAGAAGACAGAAACAGGAACAGAAACTGTTGCAAAGGAAAGCACAGAGCTGGACAAAGACATAAACAGCATTGACCAGGTAAGCGAAGAGCTGAACACATCAGACTTGGACAACCTAGACCAGGACCTTCAAAACGTAAACTGGTAGAAAAACCAGTTTTTATTCTATTTTTTTCAACAAAATCCAAATCTTTAAAAAGGCTATTTCTTAGGTTTCTTACATATGCCTGGAGGTTTATATGGAAAAGACAAGGGCACCCATATGCGTAGTTATGGGTCACGTGGACCATGGAAAAACAACAATACTAGACACGATTAGAGGGACCGCTGTCGCAAAAGGGGAAGCAGGAGGTATAACACAGGCTATTTCTTCAACAAACCTATCAATGGAAACCATAAGAAAGATGTGCGGAGAACTTCTCGACACGCTAAAAACCAAGATAACGCTGCCAGGAGTGCTATTCATAGACTCACCAGGACACGCAGCATTCACAAACCTGAGGAAGAGAGGAGGCAACCTAGCAGACATAGCAATACTAGTAATAGACATAAACGAAGGCGTCAAACCACAAACTCTAGAATGCATCGAAATACTAAAACAATACAAAACACCATTCGTCATAGCAGCAAACAAGATAGACATCATGCCAGGATGGAAAACACAAAAAGGATTCCTGATGAAAAACATAACCAGCCAGGCAGGAGAAGTCCAGCAAAACCTTGACATAAAACTATACGAGCTGGTAGGGAAACTGCACGAGATGGGATTTGCATCTGAAAGATTTGACAGGGTTGATGACTACACCAAACAGATAAGCCTAGTGCCAGTATCAGGAAAAACAGGAGAAGGACTGGCGGAACTAATCATGGTAATAACAGGACTCGCACAGAGATACCTGGAAAAAGGACTGGAATACGACCTAACCGGACCAGGAAAAGGAACAATACTGGAAGTGAACGAAACCAAGGGAGTAGGACAGACACTAGACGTGATAATATATGACGGGACCATAAAGAAAAACGACCAGATAGTGATAGGAGGACTTGAAGGACCCATAGTCACAAAAGTAAAATCACTATTCCTGCCTGACAAAGACAAGAAAAAAATAAAGATGGTAGACGAGGTAAGCGCAGCGATAGGTGTGAAGATATCAGCAACCGACATAAAAGAAGCCTTACCGGGAATGCCATTAAGAGTGGCGAACAAAGACCTGGAAAAGATAAAAGAAGAAATCCAGGAAGAAGTCGAAGAGGTAACACTAGAAGTTGACAACGAAGGAATAGTCGTAAAGGCAGACTCGCTAGGATCACTAGAAGCACTCATAAACCTGCTGAGGGAGAATGATATAACCATAAAGAAAGCAGGGATAGGAGATATATCAAAAAAAGATTTATCTGAAGCAAGCGCAGAACTAGAACCACTAAACAAAGTCATAATAGGATTCAACGTAAAAGCAATCGAACAAAGCAAGGAAGTCAAGATAATAACAGCAGACATAATCTACAGAATAATAGACGAGATAAAGAAATGGCACGAAGAAGAAAAGAAAAAGCTGGAAGAGAAAGAACTCGAAGGAATGACAAGGCCATGCAAGATGCAAATAATACCCAATTGCATATTCAGACAGAACAACCCAGCAGTCGTGGGAGTTGAGATATTCTACGGAACACTAAAGGTAGGAACACCCCTAATGAAAGAAAATGGCAACAAGGCAAGCGAAATCAAGAGCATGCAGAAAGACGGGGAGAACATACAGGAAGCCAAGAAAGGGGACCAGGTAGCAATAGCCCTACCCAACCTAACCGTCGGCAGACAGATAAACGAAAACGACATACTCTACTCAGACATAAGCGAGCAAGAATTTGTCAAGTACAAGAAATTAAAAAGGTTTTTAAACAGTGATGAAATCGCTATACTCAAGGAAATAGCCGAAATAAAGAGACAAGAAAGTCCAGTGTGGGGGGTCTAAATGACAGAATTCAAACTAACAATAAATGATCCAAAAACAGGGAAGAGCTACAACAAAACAATAGATACAACAGCATTCAAAAACAAAAAAATAGGGGATACAGTAGAGGGAGACAGCCTCGGCCTTAAAGGTTACCAACTAGAGGTAACCGGCGGAAGCGACAGCTCAGGATTCCCCATGAGAAAAGACCTGGAAGGACTGGCAAAGAAAAGAGCACTCCTAACAAGCGGAGCAGGCCTGAGAGCGAAGCTGGGAATTAGGACTAGAAAGACAATAAGAGGAAGCCAGATAAGCCTAAGTACAGTCCAGGTGAACCTCAAGGTAAAAACATACGGGCCAAAAAGCCTGGAAGAAACATTCGGAACAAAGAAAGAAGAAGAGGCCAAACAGGAATAAGAATGGAAAGAATAAAAAACCTAATAAGCTGGAGAAGAAAGCCGGTCGTAAACAGAAGCGTTTACAAAGCAAAAAGTGTAATAATAGGGAGAAAGAAAGGCGGAACAGAAGACTTCAAACCGTGCTTTTTTGCTTTCTTCGACGTAAACAACCCCCACCAGAAAAACCTGGTTCCAAAAGAAATCAAGGAATTCGACAGGATACACAAGGTGATAATAGAAGGGATGTACATAAACTACCTGCTACCAGGAAACGACCTTGTGATAAACAACCTCAAGCACATCGAACTGATACAAGACGGGGAACACATACACGTAAGAGGCAAACAAACCCACTAAAAACAACGACCAACAACTTTTTCTAAACACCACCATCTCAACAGCAAAACCTTTAAAAACAACTTAAAATGCTATAATCCCTGATGATAAAGAAGGAAAAGACAGGCCAACCTGAAATCAACATAGGACTCGTGGGACACGTAGACCACGGAAAAACAACACTCGTTTCTAAGCTATCAGGAAAATGGACAGACGAACACAGCGAAGAGATAAAGAGAGGAATCACAATAAAACTGGGATATGCTGACGCAATCTTCTACAAATGCACAAAATGCAAGGCACCAGAATGCTACGGCTCTGTCAAAAAATGCGGCAAATGCAAGGGCGAATGCAAACCAACAAGAAAAGTAAGCTTCATAGACGCGCCAGGACACGAAACACTCATGGCAACAATGCTATCAGGGGCAGCAATAATGGACGGCGCACTACTGCTAGTGGCCGCAAACGAAACATGTCCCCAACCACAGACAAAAGAACACCTCATGGCACTCGAAATAATAGGCGTGAAAAACATAATCATAGTACAAAACAAAATAGATCTGGTAACAGAAGAACAAGCAGCCAAAAATTATGAGGAGATACAAAAATTCATAAAAGGGACTATAGCTGAAAACGCACCAATAATACCAGTATCAGCACAACAGAACGTAAACGTAGACGCACTCATACAGGCAATAGAAGAAAACTTCAAGACACCAAAGAGAGACCTCACAAAAACAACAATAATGTTTGTAGCAAGAAGCTTCGACGTCAACAAACCAGGAACACCGATAGACAAATTAATAGGAGGAGTACTGGGAGGGGCGCTGAAACAAGGAATGCTCAAGGAAAAACAAAAGATAGAGATAAGGCCAGGACTCAAAAGAGAAAAAGAGGGAAGAAAATTCTACGAGCCGCTAACAACCGAGATAGTCGGACTGAAAACAGGCGGAGAAAGCGCAAAGGAAGTAATACCTGGAGGATCAATAGGAGTGCTAACACAACTAGACCCACTGCTAGTAAAAGCAGACAGCCTCGCAGGAACAGTAGTAGGGCTGCCAGGACAACTCCCACCGGTATGGGACAAGTTCGAACTGGAATCACACCTGCTAGAAAGGGTAGTGGGAGCAAAAGACGAACTCGTAGTCGAACCAATCAAAAAAGGAGAGGCATTAATGCTCAACGTAAACTCCTCAGCAACAGTCGGAATAGTAGATGAGATAAGCAAAAACAAATTCCACGTAATTCTGAAAATAGCCGTCTGCGCAGACAAAGAAGATAGGATAACAATATCAAGAAAACTCGGCGACAGATGGCGACTCATAGGATGGGGAAAGATAATAAAATAAGAAGCGGTGTCAAAGCCAAGACGATTCCGAGGAATCAACCCTGGTAGCTCCACCGATGATAAATAATATAGAAAACGGGTATTTAAAGGTTTCTGAGTAGAAAATGAAAACATGCACATTATGCAGAGAAGCGTACGGTTACAGCGAGGGAATCAAGGGAAATAATTATGACCTGAAAAGGATAATGCTGGTGATGAACAGGCCTGACAGAAGAATACTAACAATGACGTTCTTCAACGACCATGACATCGCACTCGCAAGATCACAGACAGGAAAAATACTAGTAGAGATACTAAAGGAAGCAGAACTCGGATTCGAGGACATTTACATAACAAACATCTTCAAATGCCTGCTGCCCGGAGACAGGGAACCAACAAGGAAAGAGTACGAGAACTGCGCAAAAATACTGGAGGAACAGGTGCGAGAGTTCGGGCCGAGAAAAATAATAGCATTCGGCTACAGGACCTACGAATCCATGCTACCGGAGATGGCAAGCCAATTCGACTTCGACACGATGACAGGAGCAACAAGCAAATACAAGGGGATTGATACGTTGATATCACACCACCCGGGAATGATATGGAAGTACCCTCACGAAAAAAGAAAAGAAATTTATGAAGTAATAAAGGAGTTCATAAAAAAATAATCATTCCTTACGAATCCTACTAGGCCACCTAACCTCCTTCTTCTTGAACTTATGCTCAACCTCCATCTTCAGGTTATCAAAAGCACGATGCAAAGCCCTCTGCAACTCCCAATCCGAATGGTCTGCATAAAGTTTCACCGAAGGAGCATCCACACGGAGCTTAACCTCATACGTAGCCCTCTTACCACCCGAGCTAATCTTCTTGACATCAACAACCAAACAAGAAGTAGGCAGAGGCCTCTTGACCTTGCCAAACTCACGGGGACATATCCTCTCAACAGTAGCCTTCTCAATAGCATCCAACTTGTCTAAATTTCTGTATACTAATTCATCCATTATCCCACCTCCCGCCGCTATAAAAAAACAGCTTCAGATTATAAATTAACAAATGAAATTTAAAAAGCTTTCTTTTAAGTGAGAAAATTATAAATACATGGTAAACACTACCTTACCATGGAAAGACTCAGGAGAGCAAGGGGTTATGAGGCAGTAGCGCTGGAGCTTGAACACTTCCTCAAAGGGTATACCCCACCGCACTGGAAAGAGCCACTGGGAAGCGTAATGGCAGTTGACATGGTCAGCACAGACTCAGCAAGAAAATTTGCAAGCTCATACAGAAAGGGAGGACTCACACATGAGTTGAAAGAACATCCCAGAACATTCTACCACAACCCCAACGTTGCACAAGCCGTGAAAGAATTCTTTGAAAAGGGACTGCACAAAAAATACGTAAAAATAAGATAATCAAAGACGCTTCAAATCCTCAACCTTACCAAAGTAGTAGACCTCGTCACCGACAACAAAAACCTCAAACCTGGAGAGACTCTGCTGCAGGAAAGGACTTAGAAGATCCTCCTTCAGAATGTCAGTCCCCTCTGTAACAAGATTGAATGAAGGCATAACAACCAGAGTCTTGCCATCCCAATTCCCCTTCAAGAAACACTTGAAGACCTCGACTCGGGAATCCTTCCTCAAACCAACAGCAGGATGCTCATGGCCTATAACCACAAACTTCTGGCTAAACGACTTTGGGATTTTATCCCCATGACAGAGAAAAAAATCACCAACCACCAAAGACCCCTTAACCTTGATGTTGCGCTTGGCAGCGATAGGCCCGAGTATTGTGTCATGATTACCCTTGATAAGGATCACCTCCTTACAATAACCCGACAGAAAATCAAGCAGCTTAAGGGTGTTACGCCACTCAGTCTCACTTATCGTACCAAACTCATGCTTGACATCGCCTAGAATGACAATCATCTTCAAAGACAACCCATCCAGAATTTTCTTCAGCCTGGCAATTATCTCCTCGAACTGAAACCTCGGGATGAAAACACCCTGCTTGTTCAAGGCCTCCTCATAACCGATGTGGAAATCAGAAAGAACAAGAACATTCTCCTTCTTAAGATAGAGAGAAAGATCCAGGATCTCAACACCAGAAACAATTTCCATAAGAATGAATTAAAAGGAAAGTATAAAAAAATTACTAAATCATCTCTTCAGATTCCTTCTCTTCCTCATCCTTCTTGTCAGCAAGACGCTCAAACTTAAGATGGGAACGCTTGAAGGTCTCCTCGTAGTTCTCCCACTTCTGAGGGAGAGGCCTCCTAATAGTTATTGGGAGTATGTCTTCCTCAAACTCCCTCTTAGCTATCCTAATAGGATTCCAACTAAGCGATTCAAAATCATCGTTCTTCATATCGAGAAGTATCGGGGCACCCATCGCAATCTGCAGGGCACGAGCACCGATAATGCGAGCCTTTTCATACTTGGTATATTTCATAACTCACTCCCAACCCTCAAAGGGGTCCTGAAAATCATCAACATCATCACCATCTGAAAAGTTCGCAGAATTATAGGTTTTATAAGCTTTTTCTTTTTTGATTTTCATCCAAAGTAAATGTGTATTCCAACTTATATATAAACTTATGTATGTTAAAATAATCACATTCTTGTCAATAAGTCGTTGATACAAACGAAATGTTTATATACAAAATACAATAAGTAATTGAAGAAAAAAGATGGTGACAGAGCTAAGAAGGTATGTGGTAAAGAATCTAAAGCACCCAATAAAAGAGGATGTGAACAGGGACATAGAGTGGATATGTAACTGTCTTGGTTTTGCAGACTCTAGGGACAAGGAAAAAACAGCAAGCAAGGTGTTCAAACTCCTGGTGGATGCTGCGAAGGAAGGAAAGGGATTGTCGAGCGAAGAAATCGCCGACAGCGTAAAACCGACGAGAGGAGCGGTAGTACACCACCTTAACAAGTTCATGAAAGCGGGACTTGTTATCAAAGTCAATTCAACATACGAGCTGAGAATGGGCAGCTTAAAAAAAACAGTGGAAGAGGTGAACCTAGACGTACAACGGGTTCTCAATAACATTGCACAGATAGCTGAATCCGTAGACAACAAAATGGGGTTGAAATCAAGATGAAAGCGGGAAGATGCAGACAACATCCGGACAGGGACATAGTAACCAAGTGCGGATGGTGCGAAAAGGAAATATGCCAAGAGTGCATAGACCAGGCAAAGGGAAAGAAATTTTGTGCCGACTGCGCAAACAGATTCCGGATGACAAAATAATATTCGAAAAGAAAAGGTGGTGAACATGGTAGAACACATAAGACGAAACATTGGAAGGATAATGGATGATGTTTCTCAGAAGGAGGAGAACGCGTTCCAGAAAGTAGTACCAGCCCTCATAAAGAAGGGGATAGACCAGGTCAACCTGTCGATGTTTGACGAGGAAACCAAGAAACAACTTCTAAATGCGGCAGGAGACGAATATACAAAGAAGGGGATGATTATCGAGGCGCTAAAAGCCTTCACGGTAACCGGAAACAAGGCAAAGCTAACCGAGATAGGCGATGACCAGTTCAACATAGGACTGTACTCACAGGCAATAGACGCTTACAGACTGGCAGAAAACAGAGACAAGCTCGTGAGAGTAGGGGACAAGGCCCTCACAGAAGGAAGACTTTCTGACGCAATAAAGGCGTACAAGCTTGTAGGCGATCCTGAAAGGCTGAACAAGGTAGGAGACTTCTGTGTACAGTCAGACAAGATAGACTTCGCAATAGAGGTGTTCAGCGCACTGGAAAACAAAAACAAGCTAGTCTCACTCGGAGACAAGTGCATAAAGGACAACCAACTTGTGTATGCAATGAGGGCATACGAGGTTGCAGGAGACAGCGAAAAACTAAGCAAACTTGGAGACATCTTCCTGAAATCAGGACTGATGATAAGCGCCCTAAAATCCTACGAGCTAGCAGAAAATAAGATGATGGTGCAGTTCATAAAAGAGAACTTCCCAGCAAACGAGTACACAAACAAGCTATACATGTAAGATGGAAATAAAAAGAAGAGACCTCGGACAAGCGAAAGAACCTGAAAAAAGGGAATCAACAATAGATGTCTTGAGGCGACTCAAGGCACAGGAAGGAAAGGGCACAGAAAAAAGAGACCCATTCATTCTCGAGAAAGGCGACGACGGATTTCCAACCGTCAAGACCCTCCCAGAAAGCAACATAATAAGCCTCCTATCAAAGATAGAGGCGCTAGAAAGGGAGATGAAGGGAGGGGACAACTACCTGAGCTTGTACTATGACATGAAAAACCTGGAAGAGAAATTCGTCAGGATGGCTGAGCAGATAGAAAGGCACAACTTCCAGGTCTCAGCAGACACCAAGAAAAGGATACTTCTGAGAAAAGAGAAGATCGAAGCAAAAAAGAAACAATAAAGGAGTGATACTAATGGGACTTAGAGAGTGGTGGAACAGGTTAGGAGAGGAAGAAACATACTCAAACTATGAAGAAGAATTCAAAGAAGAAAACGGAGAAAAATTAATGGTCAGGGTCTTTGACATAAAAGGGGAAAGTGACGCAGACGAGATCGTAGAAGCAATAGCGACTGGAAAGATAATCGCACTAATAAACAGCAGGCACGTGAAAGACGGAGAGGAACTGAAAAATGCGATGCTGAGAGTGAAACAGGCAACAGAAGCAACAGAAGGAAAGATAGTCGGACTGCCTGAGAAATGGTTCCTCGCAATACCAAAAGATGTAGGCCTATTCAGAAAACAAGAAGAACCAAGAATACAATAA